>JAFGIE010000148.1 GCA_016929775.1 Anaerolineae bacterium | reverse complement strand
TGGACAATCTAGTGGATACGTATAGGAGGCCCGGCGGCGTACGGGTCGTCGGACCTCCCTCGATCGCGCTCTGGGGGGGAGCTCGCTACAGGGTCAGGTTGACCATGTTTGTGATCTGGCAACTCTGCTCATCGGGCTCGCCCTCTTCCGTCTCGGGAGCCTGCTCGCCGCCCGGCTTGCCCTCCACCAACTGTCCCTTGCTCGCCCCGAGCCGGAACTGCAGGGCTGCGACCGGGTCGGGCGTGTCTGCCATCTACCTATATGACGACCGAGGAGGTGCACGTGCTTGGTCGAATCTGCACGCGCTCACAGCCATCGTCCCACGGGCGCTCCCGCCTGCCGGAGGAGGGCGTTGATCTCGCCGGTGTGCTGCGCGAGATGGCGCAAGGCGTAGCAGAGGTGGTCCAGGCGCGACAGGAAGGTGCGTGGCTGCACGTCTGGCGCGAGGAGACCGCCTTCATCCGCGCAGTAGGCCAACGCCTTGGCGCGCATCTGGTCGAGGTAGCGCAGCGTCTGCGCCCTGTCCCACAGCGCGTCGACGTCGGATCCCTCCCAGTCCAGCTCCTGGGCGTCCCAGTCAAAGCCGTTTGGGTCGGGGTCGAGGTGATAGTCGATTGCCTGGAGGGCGTGGAAGGCCAATCGCGCCACGACCAGGTAGGGGCCTCCGTCCCCCCGCCACAGCGTGTCTGGACAGCTCTCGATCGCCGTGCGCAGGGTGTGGAACGCCTGGCGCGTCTGCTTGGTCATCGTCTCGCTGAGCACCGTTCCTCCTCTATGCACTGGGGGCGCTGCGCCGTTTCGCTATGCGCGTGGCAGTGTTTGCGCGGTCACATGCCCCACAGGTTCCCGGTGTTGACTGGCTTGCCCTGCAGCTTCAGGTAGTAAAAGAGCTGCGCCTTGTGGTTTCTGAGGTGATCGACCATGTGCAGCAGGTCCCGTCCCAAGATCATGCCCTGGGGGTACCAGGGCGCGGGCACGACCTTGTTCGCCAGCTCGTCCTCGGCGCAGCGCGCCAGCATGTCGTACGACAGCTGCTCGTCCTCTGCCAGGAGGCGCTTCGCCTCGGCGACGCTGCCGATGGTCGGCAGGAGCTCGGCAGGGGACAGCATGTCCTCCGCCGACAGATCGACGTCCTGTGGTATGCCCCAGTTGCCGGTGACGAATCCCTTGAAGGCGCTGCCGCAGGCGTCCGTCAGGTGGCGGAGCAGCTGGCCCATGGTCATCCAGTTGCTGCCGGTCGCCGGCTTCCAGTCCAGCGAGTCGCCGGGCTCGACCAGATCGATCAGCGCCTGGGTGACCCTGTACGTGTCCTCGATCTCGCTCTTGAGCAGTTCCGTCCAGTTCACGTTGCCTCCCTTCGCAGCGATGCTGCTGTGTTCTATGCGGGTACGCGAGCGTGGTCTCTGCGATCGCGCGCCGCGCCTGGAGGTCGACCAAGGGGCGCAGGCGGGCGGCGAACGGGATAGGCGACCCATAGTGTCGCTAGGCGAGGGCCTGGACGATCGCCTCTAGTGCGCGCAGCCCTTTGCCCTCCGCCTCTTTGGCTGTGCGCAGCGCCGCGACCGCCCTGCTGCTCGCCTCGTCCACTGGCAGCAGATCCTCGTCAGACGCTTCCCCCAGCCACGGGTAGATCTCGGACACCTTGCCCAGGTGCTCGGCGACCTGGGCATACGCTGCAATGGCTTGGTCAAAGGCGGCATCGGCCCGCCCTGCGAGCCGCTCCTTTGCCTCGGACAGGAAGCCGACTGCGTTCGTGCGGCATTCCAGCCACACGCCGGCGTTGTAGCGCGTGCCCATGTCGGACGCCTTGCCCTCGGACAGGGCGGCGATCCAGTTGTCGTACGCGCCCAAGCCCGCCTTGTAGTCGGAGAAAATCCACTTGTCGGGACTGCCGGCGATCTCGATCGCGAAGGCGAGTGCTTCGCGCACCGTGGTTGCGTCGTCGGCGGGCTGCCCCGGCGCCACGCTGTAGACCTCGACCACGCCGATCCCGGTGTCGCCCAGCTCCTGCCACGGCTTGGGACCTTTGCCCTCCTCGCACCCGGGGCCCGAGTAGTAGTAGTCGGGAGGCGCGCCGCTGCTCCCGTCCTCGTAGCCATAGATCACATAGAACTCGGGGATCTCGAGCTCCCAGGCGTAGCAGGGCAGTCCACGGTCGATCGCGCTGCGGACGTGGGCCCACGCGCGCGCCTGCACGTCGGCGAGCGGCTTCTCGCCGTGCTTGAACCCGACCACGGCGTCGAGATCGTAGCCGACGTTCCTGCCCAGGACGGGCAGCATGCAGGTGTTCCACGCCGTGGGCCCGCTGGGACACACCCCGGTGTGGACGTTCATCACAAAGGCGTGCCCGCACCCGCCGTACAGCCACGGATCGCTGACCTCGAGCCCGAGGTAGTCCAGGCAGCTCCTGATGCAGCCGAGATGCGCCACCCACCTGGGCGACCAGTGCAGGTTCTCCAGTGCTTTCATCTCACACCTTTCCTTTCAGAACCGTCAGCGACCGTGGTCGCCGCAGAGGTCCGCCTGTGCCGACTGTAGCGATTCCATCATAGCACAAATGTTCTACGATGTCAAGTGCCAATCTGCCAC
>JAFGIE010000147.1 GCA_016929775.1 Anaerolineae bacterium | reverse complement strand
GAACGGCGTGCAGCCGACCGCCGTCGGCAGCCTGCCCACGCAGCTGGCGGCGGTGAACCGCTGCAGCGTGAACGTGCAAGAGCTGACGGTCGAGGCGTCGCTGTATGGGGACCGGGATGCGGTCCATCACGCGGTGATGATGGACCCACTCACCGCGGCAGTGTGCACGCTGCCCCAGATCCACGCCATGGTCGACGAGATGCTGGCGGCGCAGGGGCAGTGGTTGCCGCAGTTTGAACTAGGGTAGCTCGATCCGTTCGTAGTAACCGCTTTATCGGTTATCTTTTATGAGACAACACAACACCCAAGCGCCTTTAACGACTAAAGTCGTTACTACCAACGATTCCCCGTTCGTAGTCGCCAAGTGTCCGCAGTTCGAGATCGACAGGATCGCGAAGCGCCGAGGTTGCCCAGACCTCGGCGCTCGCAAAAGGAGGAGAAGATTGAACCCATGATACCGCGATCCGCGCCGCAGCGCTGTACGCTCCACTGACGCTTGTCGTACGGATCTCCGTCGCCTTCCCGTCGGCAGGCTACGTGACCGCGGCGGTCGTCACTGCCGCCACCGCGGCGGCATCCTGCGCCTGCAGGACCATCAGGTAGCGCGCGGCAAGCACGAGCAGCGCGCGTTCCCGCTCATCGGCCCCCGAGTCGCCTCCCGCGCCAGGCGCGAGCCAGATGCCGGTGCGGCGCTCCCAAAAGCTGGACGTGTCGCCCGCATGCAAGAGCGCCCGTCCATTGGCCCCCGTCAAGCGCCACTGCGTGCGCCAAAAGTCGGTCGGCTCCCAGTAGTAGGCGCGCCCGTCGGCGCAGGTCAGGGCGCCGTCCCCAGCCAGGCGCGGAGCAAAGACGGCAAAAGGCGCGCCGTCCTCGCGCCCGGCGACCCAGATCGACACGTCGTGCGAGAGGAGCCGTGGTCGCGCAAACGTCCACCGTCCAGCGCGCGCCGTGCCCGTGGCGTACGTGCTGCCCCATCCCTCCCAGCGCAGCGTAGCCTGGACCTCGTCCCCAGCCCGCAGCTCGTCCTGGTTCCGGACCGTGCGCGACTCGCGCCACTCGAGCGGCGCACGCGGGACATCCTTCCGCCTCTTCTTCTCTTTCATATCGCCCTCCTGGTTACACGATACCACACTTGGCGCGCTGTGGCATCGGTCAAACGGGCGATTTGCGATTGTCCTGCGGATCAGTCCCCGCATACGACGAATGGAGGAGGGTCGCCGGCGCTACGTGAGCGCCGCCCCGGCGACGAGCGGTCGATCGCCTGGCGCCAGCGCTTGCCCCTCGTCCTCCTCGCGCCGGAACTGGCTCATGTACAGCTCGTAATACCGCCCCCGCGCCGCCATCAGCGAGGTATGCGTCCCCCGCTCCACGACCCGCCCCTGGTCGATCACGATCACCTGGTCGGCGTTGCGGATCGTGCTCAAGCGGTGGGCGATCACGAAACTCGTCCGCCCCTTCAGCAAGCGGTCCAGCGCGCGCTGGATCAACAGCTCGGTGCGCGTATCGACGCTCGACGTGGCCTCGTCCAGGATCAAGATCCGCGGATCGGCCAAGATCGCGCGCGCGATCGAGATCAACTGCCGCTGTCCCTGGCTCAGGTTGCTCCCCCGCTCGCCGATGTTCGTGGCGTACCCCTCGGGCAAGCGCTCGATAAAGTCGTGCGCGTTCGCCAATCGCGCCGCCGCGATCACGTCCTCGTCGCTCGCGTCGAGCCGCCCGTAGCGGATGTTGTCCATCACGCTCGTCGAGAACAAGAACGTGTCCTGGAGCACGATCCCCATCTGCTCGCGCAGGCTCGCCTGGGCGACGGTACGGATATCGTGCCCATCGATCAGGATCCGTCCCTCCACCACGTCGTAGAACCGCGTCAGCAGGCTGATCATGCTCGTCTTGCCCGCACCCGTGGGCCCGACCAGCGCTGCCGTCTCTCCCGGGGCGATGTCGATCGACACGTCGTGCAGCACCGGCTCCCCCGGCTTGTAGTGGAAACTGACGTGCTCGAATACGACGTGCCCGTCCACGGTCGGCATCTCGATCGCGTCTGGCGCATCGACCACCTCGGGTTCGGTGTCGAGCAGCTCGAAAATCCGCTCCGCGCCCGCCAACGCCGACTGGAACTGCGTCCACAGGCTGGAAACCATCTGGATCGGGCGGTAGAACCGTTCGACGTAGGTCATAAAGCCGACCACCAGGCCCACCGACGCCGCGCCCCGCACCACGCTCCAGCCGCCATAGCCGAGCACCAGCGCCAGCGCCGCCGTGCTGATCACGTCCAGCGCTGGCGAGAACGCCGAGGTCAACGTCTGCGCCTGCACGTTCGCGTCGCGGTTCGCGCGGTTGATCTCTTGGAACTCGGAGACGTTGGTCCGCTCGCGTGCAAAGGCCTGCACCTCGCGCACCCCGGCGATGTTTTCCTGCAGCTCCGAGCTCACGTCGCCGATCGTCTGCCGCGTGCGGCGAAACGCACGCCGCGCTCGCTGCGCAAAGGCTGAGGTCATGACCAGCATCACCGGCAGCATCGCGAAACTGACCAGCGCCAGGTCCCACTTGCGGCTGACCATCGTCACCACGATCCCGACCAGGTTCAGCGAGATGCTCAGCAGGCGCACGATCCCGTTCGTAAAGACCTGGTTGATCACCTGCGTGTCGTTGACCAACCGGCTCATCAGGTCGCCCGCCTCCCGCTCGTCAAAGAACTTGAGCGAGAGGGTGTGGATCCGCTCCAGGATCTGCGTCCGCATGCGCATCAGGACCTTCTGCCCGACGACGTTCATGACGAACGACTGCCCCGCCATCGAGAACCAGCGCAGCAGATAGACGCCCAGCAAGAGCAGCATCACCCGCGCCAGCCCCGCCATGCCCACCGCGCCCGCCGGGACCAACCCGCTCAACCAGGTCGGCAGCGCCCGCCCCGACGGGACGATGTACAGGTCAACCGCGATCTCGAGCAGGTAGGGCCCCAGGACCTCGATCCCGGAGACGAGCACCATCAGCGCGAGCACGATCGCCAGCAGCGGCGCATAGGGCGAAAAGTAGGCCAACAGGCGCCGCAGGACGTCCCAGCTGTTCGTCGCCCGTTCCTTCTCCCGCGCCAGCCCACGAGCATGTCCCATAAACATCAGCCGTTCTCCTTTCGCGGCGCGCCATCCCCGCGTCCGTGGAGCTGTCCCTCCACCAGTCGCGCCCGGTCGTCCGTCGTCCGCCGTGCCGCCATCCGTTCCCCTCGCGGTCGCGCCCCGTCGTCCGCCATCCCTTCATCCGCCGGCTCGCCGCCCAGCTCGGTGTCTTGCAGCAGCTGCGAGGAATAGATCTCGGCATAGATCGCGCTCCGCTCCATCAGCTCCTCGTGCACGCCCCGCTCGACCACCCGCCCCTGGTCGAGGACCAGGATCTGGTCGGCGTTGAGCACCGTCGCGATCCGCTGCGCGATCACGAAACTGGTCCGCCCCTCCATCAGCCGCGACAGCGCCTTCTGGATCCGGTACTCGGTCTCCAGGTCGACGCTCGAGGTCGAGTCGTCGAGGATCAGGATCCGCGGGTCGAGCACCAGGGCGCGCGCGATCGCCACCCGCTGTTTCTGCCCGCCCGAGAGCATCACCCCTCGCTCCCCCACCTCCGTCTCGTACCCGTTGGGGAACTCGACGATGAAATCGTGCGCCTCGGCTGCCTCGGCTGCGGCGATGATCTCGTCCATGCTCGCCTCCGGGCGCCCGAAAGCGATGTTCTCCTTGATCGTCCCGGCAAAGAGCGTCGTCTCTTGAAAGACCATCCCGATCTGCGATCGGAGGCTCTCGATCGTCACGTCGCGGATGTCGATCTCGTCGACCAGCACGCGCCCCTCGCTGACGTCATAGAAGCGCGGGATCAGGTTGATGATCGTCGACTTGCCCGACCCGGTTGCGCCCAGGAGCGCGATCACCTGCCCCGGTTCGGCGCAGAAACTCACCTCCTGCAGCACCGGGTCGCCGTGCTCAAAGTAGCGAAAGGTGACCGCCTCGAACGTCACCTCGCCGCGCACCGGCGGCAGCGGCGGCGCGTCCGGCTTTTCCACCACCTCCGACTGCGCATCCACCACCTCAAAGAACCGCTCCGCCGACGCCCCTGCCTGCGAGAGCATGGTGATAAACATCGTCACCGTCATCATCGGCCAAAAGGCCATCATCATATAGTTGGCGAACGACATCATCTCGCCCAGTGTCAGCACGCCCCGGATCACCTGCCCGCCCCCGATCCAGTACACGGCGAGCGAGGCGATGTTGGAGATGAAAAAGACCATCGGAAAGAGGATCGACGCCAAGCGGGCGATGCGCAACGAGATGTCATACAGCTCCTGGTTCGCGCCCGCAAAGCGCTGCGCCTCGTACGGTTCGCGCACGAACGCCTTGACCACCCGCACCCCGACCAGGCTCTCCTGCAGCACCGTGTTCAGGTTCGCCACCCGCTGTTGCACCTGCATAAAGAGTGGCCTGAGGCGCGACGACACCGTCCCAAAGATCGCGAACGAGAGCGGTACGATCACCAGCATGACCAGCGACAGCTGCCAGTTGGTGACAAACAGGAACACCAGGCTGCCGATCATCATGAGCGCCGAGCCGATCACCATCAGGAGCCCGTGCCCCAGGAACTGCTGCACCAGATCCACGTCCGACGTCGCGCGGGTCATCAACTGACCCGTCTGCGCCCGGTCGTGATAGCTGAACGACAGCGCCTGTATCTTGGCATAGATCTGGTTGCGCATATCGTACGCCACGCCGTGCGCCGTTCGCGCCATCAGCGCGCCCTGCGCAAAGTTGACGACCGAGCGCAGCAGCGCAAAGCCCACGATCGCCCCCGCCATCCCGATCACGACCCCCATATTGCCCGCCCGGATCCCGTCGTCCACGATGATGCGCGTGAACTGCGGCTGGATCAGGCTGGCGGCATTGGCCAACACCATGCACACGAAAGCCACGACCGCGATCCACTTGTAAGCGACCAAATACCTGCCCGCACGTACCAGATACTTCACCTTGACCTCCCCGTCCGCCCATCCAAGCCCTCGATCAGCACGTCAATCGCGTGCATCACGCTCTCCTCCCCCGGGAAATCGGCTTCCTCGTGCTCCCACTTGGAAAAGTGATAGAGCCAGCTGGTCATCAGCAGCCGCGCCACGAGGCCCGGCTCGACGTCAGCGCGGATCTCGCCCTGTGCTTGCGCCTGCACGACCAACTCGTGGATCACGCTCCCCATGTGGTGCACACTGTGCCGGTGCGCGGGCGCCCCAAAGCGCACCAGGATCCGCCGCCGGACCTGCGGCTCGTCCGCCACCGCTTCCTGCCGGGGGACGGGCGCCCCGATGCGCGCCATGAACCCCATGCGCGCCAAGCCTTGCTTGGGCGCAAACTCGTCGCCCATGGCAGCCATCAGCAGCTTGATCCGCGCCAGCGCACTCTGCGGCGCGTCCGGCGCCCCCAGCACCCGCTCCCGCAGCAGATCGATCCGCCACAACATGATCTGCTCCGCGATCGACTCCTTGGTCGGAAAGTAGTTGAAAAACGTCCCCTTGGCTACGTCGGCGGCTTCGGCGATCTCGGCGACCGTCGTCTCTTCGTAGCCCCGATCGCTGAACAACTGCCACGCCGCCTCCATCAGACGCTCGCGGACCTCACGTTTGCGGCGTTCCCACCTCGAGTCCTCAACGCTCATCTCATCCCTCGCAATATGACCACGGTCAAACTTGACCCGGGTCATATTGTACTACCACCTCTGTCGAATGTCAAATCGACACGACACCCCAACTTGACCTCCCCCCCATCTGGACTATACTTGTCCTCTGGAACTGCAGTCTGATCCGACCAGGACACGATCAACACACAAGGAGCAAGCCATGTACGGGATGTCCCCCCAAATGCTGTCGCGCATGTACGTCGCCGGCAGCCTCCAGAACCAAGGCGATGGGTTCGTCTTCTCGGTCAAGAACACGATCGACTCGGGCGCCGTGAGCGGCCTCGCCAAGATCGCCGTCGACGACCAAGAGATCGCGCTCGACGGCGTCACGGTCCAGATGGGCGAGCGAACGCGCGCCGTGTCGGACATCAGCTGGTCCAATTCGCTCTATGTCCCCTACGGCGCGACCCTGACCTTCTTTTGCCCGGGCGCCCTCGAGGCAGGCGAGCACACCATTACCCTGCACGTCAACGCGCCCGAGCTGGGCCGGGTCAGCATCCCCATCACCGACACGATCGGCTGAGGGGGCGGCGCCGTCCAGCGACAGCAGCCCCGGGTAGAACGCCCGGGGCCGCACACACAGTATGAGTGAACAGGGAGAGGACACACCACGCACGGGCGTGGCTGTCTCGGCGCGCGACTGCGCCGGTTCCCACCCGTACCCGTTCGTGGTATCATCGACCATCTCAGGCAAACGAGGGAAGGCATGCGATACGAGAACGTCTGCATCGAGGGCATGGGATACTATATCCCCGAGCACGTCGTCACCACCGAGTGGATCGAGGAGCAGCTTGCACCGCTCTACGCGGCGCTCCGCATCCCCGGGGGCCGGATCGAGCAACTGACCCAGATCCGCGCCCGGCGCTGGTTCGACGAGGGCGTCTCCTTTGCCGACGCAGCCTCGTGGGCTGGAGAGCGCGCCCTCGCCGACGCCGGCGTGACGCCGGACGAGGTCGGGTTCCTGGTCAACACCTCCGTCTGCCGCGACTATCTCGAGCCCGCGACCGCCGTGATCGTCCACGACAACCTCGGCTTGCCGCCCACGGCAGCCAACTTCGACCTCACCAACGCCTGCGTCGGCTTTCTGAACGGCATGGTCGTCGCCGCCAACATGATCGAGCTCGACCAGATCGACACCGCCCTGGTCGTCTCTGCCGAGGGCGTGCGCGACGGGCAGCGCGCCACGATCGCGCGCCTGCTCGAGAACGAACCCAACATGTCCGCCCTGCGCGAGAACCTGGCTTCCTTTACCCTCGGCTCAGGGTCGGTCGCCATGGTCCTTACCCACCGGCGTAAGTCCAAGACCGGCAAGCGCCTGCTGGGCGGCTATGCCTATGCCGAGACCCGGCACAATGGCCTGTGCGTCGCCCAGCGCGACTGGATGCGCACCGACTCGTCGACCCTGCTGCGCGAGGGGCTTGCCGTCATCGCCGCCGCCTGGGCTGGCTTTGAGCGCGAGCTGGGCTGGACCGCCGACATGATCGACCGCCTCTTCACCCACCAGGTCAGCGAAAAGCAGCGCATCATGGGCATCAAGATGGTCGGGCTCCCCGAGGGGATCGACTATCCGACCCTCACCACCCTGGGCAACATCGCCTCCGTCTCCTGCCCGCTCTGCATGGCGATGGCGCGCGACGACGGTTTCCTGGCAGATGGGCACCGCGTGGCGATGGTCGGCGTGGGCAGCGGGATCAACAGCATCGTCCTAGGGATACAATGGTAGGACAGGACACGCCGCACGACAGAGATCTCTACCCGTTCGCTTCGCACTGGCTCGACCTCGACGGGGTGCGCTACCACTACCTCGACGAAGGCCCTGCCGACGCGCCCCCGGTCCTGATGCTCCACGGCAATCCTACCTGGTCCTTTTACTACCGCACCCTGATCCCGGCGATCAGCCGCGACCACCGCGTGATCGTGCCCGACCACGTCGGCTGCGGCCTTTCGGACAAGCCGCAGGAGTACGACTACTGCCTCGAGCAGCACATCCGCAACGTCGAACGCCTCGCCGCCGCGCTCGACCTGCGCCAGATCACCCTAGTGATGCACGACTGGGGCGGCGCGATCGGCATGGGGTATGCCACGCGGCACCCCGAGCACGTCGCGCGCTTTGTGGTCCTCAACACCGCCGCCTTTTACCAGCCGGTCATCCCGCTCCGCATCCGCGCCTGCCGCATCCCCGTCTTGGGCGACCTCGTCGTGCGCGGGCTGAACGCCTTTGCGCGCTTGGCCCTACCAATGGCGACCTGGCACGGCGAACGGATGACGCGCGCCGTGCGCGCCGGATACCTGGCGCCCTATGACTCGTGGCGCAACCGGATCGCCATCCTGCGCTTCGTCCAAGACATCCCGCTCGAGGCGCGGCATCGCACCCGGCGCACGCTCGCCCAGATCGAGGACAACCTCTACCTGTTCAGCGACCACCCCATGCTGATCGTGTGGGGCGCGCGCGACTTTTGTTTCACCGCGCGCGACTTTCTGCCCGAGTGGCAGGCCCGTTTCCCCTACGCCGAGGTGCACGTGGTCGCAGACGCCGGACACTATGTGGTCGAGGACGCGCACGAACGGATCGTCCCCTGGATGCGCGCCTTTCTCGACGGCGCCCGGTCCGCAGGAACGACCTACTAGGATTCCCATGGACAGCGTCAATGTCGCCCAAGCCTTCGTCGACGCCGCGGCACGCGCCCCCCACCGTCCGGCGGCTGTCTTTCCTGCCGGGCGCACGCGCGACGGGCGGGCGCGCTACACGCAGCTTACCTTCCAGCAGCTCGACCGAGAGAGCGACCGCCACGCACACGCCCTGTCGGCGTACGGCATCGCGCGCGGCGAGCGCACACTCATGCTGGTCCCCATCAGCCCAGCCTTTCTGTCCCTGACCTTTGCCCTGATCAAGATCGGGGCTGTGCCCGTGTTTGTCGATCCGGGGCTCCTGCGGCGCAGCCCGCGCGCCTTTCTACAGTGCGCCGCCGAGACCGAACCGGTCAACTATATCGGGATCCCGGTTGCGCACCTGATCCGGCTTGTCTTTCCGCGTGCCTTCCGGACCGTGCGCCGCCAGATCACCGTCGGACGGCGCTGGGGATGGGGCGGCGCGCGCCTCGACGCACTGCGCGCCCAGACCCGCGCCCCCTTCCCGGTCGCCCCCGCCAGGCCCGACGACGAGTGCGCCGTCGCCTTTACCTCGGGCAGCACCGGGATCCCCAAGGGCGTGGTGTTCACCCACGGCATCCTGCGCGCCCAGATCGACGTCGTCCGCGACGAGGTCGGGTACGTGGAGGGCGGGATCGACCTGCCCGGGCTCTACATCTTTGCCCTCTACAACCCTGCGCTGGGGGTGACCACGATCATGCCCGACATGGACCCCTCCCAGCCCGCCCAGATCGACCCGGGGCGCGTGGTCGAGGCGGTCCAGACCCACGGCGTGCAGACCAGCTTTGGCTCGCCGACCATCTGGCGCATCGTCGCCGACTATTGCGAGGCCAACCAGATCGCGCTCCCCTCCATGCGCCGCATCCTGATGGCGGGCGCGCCCGTCTCCCCCGACCTGATCGCCCGCTACCGCGCCCTCCTGCCCAACGGCGACGTCTACACCCCCTTTGGCGCCACCGAGGCGATGCCGATCACAATGATCGCCGGCAGCGAGATCCTGGAGCAGACCGCCGCGCTCACCGCGCGCGGGCGCGGCACGTGCGTCGGGCGCCCCACCGCCGGGACCACGATCCGCATCATCCGCATCACCGACGCGCCGATCGCGGCGTGGGACGACGCCCTGGTCTTGCCCGACGGCGAGGTCGGCGAGATCGTGGTCAAAGGCCCGGTCGTCACCCGCACCTACCTGCACCGTCCCGACCAGACTGCGGCAGCCAAGATCCCAGAGGGCGACGCGGTCTGGCACCGCATGGGCGACCTGGGCTACATCGACCCCGAGGGCAAGTTGTGGTTCTGCGGTCGCAAGCGGCACCGCGTCGAGATCACCGAGGCGGGCGCGCTGCTCCGCATCCTGCCCGTGCAGTGCGAGGCGATCATGAACCAGCACCCGCGCGTCGCACGTACTGCCGTGGTGGGCGTGGGACCGCTCGGCGCGCAGCGCCCCGTCCTCGTCGTCGAGCCGCAGCCCGGCGCTTGGCCCGCCACCCGCGCCGCGCGGCGCGCCTTCGCCGAGGAGCTGTTGGCCCACGCCGCCGCGCACGCCATCACGCGCCCGATCCGCGACGTGCTCTTTTATCGCGATTTTCCCGTCGACGTGCGCCACAACGCCAAGATCCGGCGCGAGGACCTCGCCGGATGGGCTACGCGGCGCCTGGCGGGCCGAACGCGGCGGGAGGCGCGATGAGAGCGCTGGTCACCGGCGGCGGGGGATTCCTGGGACGCGCGATCGTCGAGCAGCTCGTGGCGCGCGGCGACGAGGTTGCCTCCTTCTCCCGGCACGCCCACCCCGAGCTGGAGTCGCTCGGCGTGCGGACGATCCAGGGCGACATCCAGGACCGCGCCGCGCTGACCACAGCCTGCGCCGGCGTGGAGGCCCTCTACCACGTCGCCGCCCGGTGGGGCGAGTGGGGCCCGTGGGAGCCATTCTACGCCGTCAACGTCGTCGGCGCCGAGAATGCGATCGCCGCCTGCCGCGCGCAGGGCGTGCCGCGCCTGGTCTACACCAGCTCGCCCAGCGTGGTCTTTGACTACCGCCCCCAGGCGGGATGCGACGAGTCGCTCCCCTACCCCGAGCGCTACAAGAGCCACTATGCGCACACCAAGGCGATCGCCGAGCAGCGCGTCCTCGCCGCCAACGGCGCGGATGGCCTGCTCACCGTGGCCCTCCGCCCGCACCTGGTCTTTGGCCCGCGCGACGAGCAGCTGATCCCCGCGATCCTCGAGCGGGGCGGGAAGGGCATCATCCCCCAGATCGGCCCCGGCGACAACCTGGTCGACCTGACCTACGTCGAGGACGCCGCGCGCGCCCACCTCCTCGCGGCGGACGCCCTGCGTCCCGGCTCGCCCGCCGCCGGCTCGGCCTACTTTATCACCCAAGGGGAGCCGGTCGTCGCCTGGACGTGGATCAACGAGCTGCTCGCCCGCTTCGACCTCGGTCCCGTGCGCGGGCGGGTGCCCCTCTGGGCAGCGCTCGCCGCGTGCGCCCTGTTCGAGGTCGCCTACCGCGTCCTGCCGCTCCGCGGGCAGCCGCCGCTCACCCGCCTGCTGGCCTACGAACTCGCTTACAGCCACTACTATGATATCTCGCGCGCCCGGCGCGACCTCGGCTACGCGCCGCAGTACACGATGGACCAGGCCCTCGAGCGCACCGTCGCCTACTTTTTGTCCTCCCCCCGTTTCGGCGTATAATCGGCCTGGGAGGCCAACTGTGGACTGGAAGCGCGTCTTTGATCCCCGCGGGCTCAACTGGTGGCTCATCGCCGCCGGGATCGGCACCAACTTGCTGCTCGTGATCGCCCTGCTGATCGCGCTGGTCGCCCTGCGCATGCGCGACATGAACGACGTGGCCTACGTCCTGTTGATCTGTGGCGGCGCGTTCCTGGCGCCCATGCTGACCGCCATCCTGTGCGCGCGCCTCGCCGGCGAGCGCTACATGACCTATGCCCTCTACCCGCTGATCGGGTTCCTGGTCCCTGTCGTGCCGGGGGCCTTGCTGGCAGGGGGATTCGCGCTTCTGGTCGCCGCGTTTGGCGTCCTCGGCGCGATCAACGGCGCCCACGCCGTGGCGCGCCAGGCGGCGCGCCGCCGGCGCGCGACCACTCTGCCCGATACAGATGGCACGCAACAGGAGGACACGTGACCAGGACACTGATCACCGGTGGGGCGGGGTTTATCGGCAGTCACCTGTGCGAGGCGCTGCTCGAACGGGGCGACCAGGTCTCGATCATCGACGACCTTTCGACCGGGCGCTTTGAGAACATCGCCCACCTGGTCGACGATCCCCGTTTCTCGTTCGCGATCGACACGATCGCCAACGAACTGGTCCTCGATCGCCTCGCCAGCCAAGCCGACGTGATCGTCCACCTCGCCGCCGTGGTCGGCGTCCAGCTCGTCGTCGAGTCGCCCGCCGAGACGATCGCGACCAACGTCGAGGGCGCCGCCGCCGTCCTGCGCGCCGCGCGGCGCTACCGGGCCAAGACCCTGATCGCCTCCACCTCCGAGGTGTACGGCAAGGGGCTGCGGATCCCGTTCCGCGAGGACGACGACGTCGTGCTCGGCGCGACGAACCGCAGCCGGTGGTCGTATGCCGCCTCCAAGATGGTCGACGAGTTCCTGGGGCTCGCCTACTACCAACAGCACGGGCTGCCCGTGGTCGTCGCGCGTTTCTTTAACACCGTCGGCCCGCGCCAGACGGGGCGGTATGGGATGGTCATGCCCCGCTTTGTGCGCGCCGCCCTGGCGGGCGAGACGCTGCACGTGTACGGCGACGGGACCCAAACGCGCTGCTTCTGCCACGTCGCGGACACCGTGCGCGCGATCGTGGGCCTGACCGAGACGCCCCAGGCGGTAGGGCAAGTGGTCAACATTGGGTCCACCGAAGAGATCTCGATCCTCGACCTCGCGCGGCGCGTGGTCGCCCGCCTCGACAGCCGCTCGCAGATCGCCCTGATCCCCTACGAGCAGGCTTACGAGAGCGGCTTTGAGGATATGGCGCGGCGCGTCCCCGACATCGCGCGCATCGGCGCCTTGATCGGCTGGTCGCCCCGCCACACCCTCGACGACATCATCCGCGACGTGGCTGCGGCGATGACATAGATCGATCGATCATGGGCCTTCTACTCGTGCCACTCTTGCAGGCTGCGCACCTGCACGGGGCCCTCCCGCATGGCGCGGATCGCCTGTACCGCCGCCCACGCCGCCGAGAGCGTCGTCGTGTAGGGCACCCCGTGCGCCACCGCCGCGCGGCGCAGCGCCGCCTCGTCAAAGAACGATGCCTTGCCCAGCGGCGTGTTGATCACCAGATCGATCGTCCCGTTCACGATGTGGTCCGCCGCGTTCGGCCGACCCTCGTTCACCTTGAACACCGGCTCTGTGGGCAGCCCCTGCGCCGTCAGATAGCGCGCCGTGCCCGCCGTGCCCATCAGGCGGAACCCCATCTCTGCCAGCGCGCGCGCGATCGGCACCAGGGTCGGCTTGTCGTTGTCGTTCACCGACAGGAAGACCGCCCCCTCGAGCGGCAGCGCGCCCCCCACCCCGATCTGCGCCTTGGCGAACGCCCAGCCGAAACTCTCCGCCACGCCCATCCCCTCGCCCGTGCTCTTCATCTCTGGCCCGAGCAGCGTGTCCACCCCCTGGAACTTGACAAAGGGCAGCGCCACCTCCTTGACCCAGTAGCCGTTCACCCGCGGCTCTGCCGTCAGGCCCAGCTCGCGCAGCGTGCGCCCCGCCATCACCTGCGCCGCGATCCGCGCCAGCGGCACGCCCGTCGCCTTGCTCACGAACGGCACCGTCCGCGACGCGCGCGGGTTCACCTCGAGCACATACACCACGTCGTCGCGCATGGCATACTGTACGTTCATCAGCCCGCGCACGTCCAGCGCCTTCGCCAGCGCCACCGTGTAGCGCCGCATGGTCTCGATGTGCGCCGGGGCGACCATGTAGGTCGGGATCACGCACGCCGAGTCGCCCGAGTGCACCCCTGCCAGCTCGATCTGCTCCATGATCCCGCCGATCACGACGTCCGTCCCATCCGCTACCGCGTCCACGTCCATCTCGAACGCGTCCTCCAAGAAGCGGTCGATCAGCACCGGCGCGTCCGGCGTCACCCGCACCGCCTCGTGGATGTAGCCCTCCAGCTCGTGCTCGTCGTGCACGATCGCCATGGCGCGCCCGCCCAGCACGTAGGAGGGGCGCACCAGCACCGGGTAGCCGATCCGCGCCGCCACCGCGCGCGCGTCCGCCAGCGAGAACGCCGTCCCGTTCTCCGGCTGCGGGATCCCCAGCTCCTCGAGCAGCGCACCGAACCGCCCCCGGTCCTCCGCCAGGTCGATGCTGTCCGGCGACGTGCCCCAGATCGGCGCTCCCGTCGCCTCCAACGCGCGCGCCAGCTTGAGCGGCGTCTGTCCCCCAAACTGGACCACCACCCCGTCCGGCTGTTCCACGTCGACGATGTTGAGCACGTCCTCCAGCGTCAGCGGTTCGAAATAGAGCCGGTCCGACGTATCATAGTCCGTCGACACGGTCTCCGGGTTGCAGTTGACCATGATCGTCTCGATGCCCATGTCGTGCAGGGCAAAGGCGGCGTGGCAGCAGCAGTAGTCGAACTCGATCCCCTGCCCGATCCGGTTCGGCCCGCTGCCCAAGATCATCACCTTGCGGCGCCCGCTCGGGTTGGCCTCGCACGTGCTCTCGTAGGTCGAGTACATGTAGGGTGTGTACGCCTCGAACTCGGCGGCGCACGTGTCGACCAGGTTGTAGACCGCGCGCACGCCCATCGCCTTGCGCCGCGCGCGCATCGCCAGCTCGGCGCGCACCGCGGACGGCAGCGACCACGCCTTGACCTCCCGCGCCTCCCCTCCCTCGTCCAGCCCTGCCCCCGTCGGAGGTGACTCGTCCCGATGCTCTGCGTCGGGACGTCCGCCACCCAGCCCTGCCCCCGCGCGCCGACGCGCCTCCCCTCCCCACGCTGGGGAGGGGTTGGGGGAGGGGTCCCCCACCGCCCCACACAAGTACGCCAACTGCGCATCCGAGAACCCGGCGCGCTTGGCGCGCCGCAGCAGCCCCACCGGCAGCGTCTCGGGCGTAAAGGCGCGCAGCCGCCCCTCAAGGTGCACCAGGTCCTCGATCTGGCTCAGGAACCAGGGGTCGATGTGCGTCAGCGCCGCGACCTGCTCCACCGACATCCCCGTCTGGAACGCATAGCGGACGTAAAAGATCCGCTCCGGATGGGGCATGATCAGCCGCTCGCGCAGCCGTTCCGGATCGACCGCATCGCGCCCGTCCGCGCCGAGCCCGTAGCGGTCGATCTCGAGCGAGCGGAGCCCCTTCTGCAGCGCCTCCTGGAACGTCCGGCCGATCGCCATCGCCTCGCCCACCGACTTCATCTGCGTGCCCAAGGTCGTTTCCGCGCCGGGGAACTTTTCAAAGGTCCAGCGCGGGATCTTGACGACCACGTAATCGATCGTCGGCTCGAACGACGCGGGCGTCTCGCGCGTAATGTCGTTCGGGATCTCGTCCAGCGTATAGCCGACCGCCAGCTTGGCGGCGATCTTGGCGATCGGGAACCCCGTCGCCTTGCTCGCCAGGGCGGAGGAGCGCGACACGCGCGGGTTCATCTCGATCACGACCACCTGCCCGTCGGTGGGGTGGATCGCGAACTGGATGTTGGATCCCCCCGTCTCGACCCCGACCCGCCGGATCACGCGCGCCGCCATGTCGCGCAGCCGCTGGTACTCGCGATCGGTGAGCGTCTGCACCGGCGCCACGGTGATGCTGTCTCCGGTGTGGATCCCCATCGGGTCCAGGTTCTCGATCGAGCAGATCACGACGAAATTGTCGGCGACGTCGCGCATCACCTCCAGCTCGATCTCTTTCCAGCCGATCACCGACGCCTCGACCAGCACCTGGTGCACCGGGCTCAGGTCGAGCCCGTGCCGCACGATCTCGCGGAACTCTTGCACGTTGTAGGCGATCCCGCCCCCGCTCCCGCCCAGCGTAAAGGAGGGACGGATGATCGCCGGGTAGCCAGTCTGCGCCGCCACGGCGAGCGCCTCTTCCACCGAGTGCGCCACGCCGCTGCGCGGCACCTCCAGGCCGATCTCGAGCATCGCCTCCTTGAACAGCTGGCGATCCTCCGCCACCCGGATCGCCTCCCAGTCCGCGCCGATCAGCTCTACGCCATAGCGCGCCAGCACGCCCTGCGCCGCCAGGTCCGAAGAGAGGTTGAGCCCGGTCTGCCCCCCCACCGTCGACAGGATCGCGTCGGGCCGCTCGCGCTCGATGATCCGCTCCACGACCGGCACGGTCAGCGGCTCGACGTACGTCCGGTCCGCCATCTCGGGGTCGGTCATGATCGTCGCCGGGTTCGAGTTGACCAGGATCACCCGGTACCCCTCCTGCCGCAGCGCCTTGCACGCCTGCGTTCCCGAATAGTCGAACTCGCAGGCCTGTCCGATCACGATCGGCCCTGAGCCGATCACCAGGATCGTGTGGATGTCCGTGCGCTTTGGCATGCGCGTCCCTCTCCTCCTACCCGCTGCCCATGATCGCCACGAACCGCGCAAAGAGCGGACCGGCGTCGTGTGGCCCCGGCGCAGCCTCCGGGTGGTACTGCACGCTGAAGACCGGGAAGCGACGGTGCGCCATCCCCTCCACCGTCTGGTCGTACAGGTTGAGGTGCGTCAGCGCGACCTCGTCCGCGATCGGCGCCAGGTCGACGGCAAAGTTGTGGTTCTGCGCCGTGATCGCGATCTGGCCCGTGTCCAGGTCCTTCACCGGGTGATTGCTCCCGTGATGCCCGAACTTGAGCTTGTAGATCCCGCCGCCCAGCGCTAGGGCGAGCACCTGGTGCCCCAGGCAGATCCCAAAGATCGGCACGCGCCCGATCAGGCCTCGCACGCTCTCGATCGTATACGGCGCCTGCTCCGGATCGCCCGGTCCGTTCGACAGAAAGACCCCGTCGGGGTCCAGGGCCAAGGCGTCGGCAGCCGTGGTCTGCGCGGGGACCACCGTCACCCGGCACCCGCTGGCGACCAGCTGGCGCAGGATGTTGCGCTTGATCCCACAGTCATACGCCACTACGTGCGGGCGGTCCGCCGGCGCCGGGATGCGATCGCGCACCTGCCACGCCGCGTCGACCGGCTCATCCCAGGCATACGGCGCCGCGCAGGTCACCTCTGCCACCAGGTCCTGCTCCGACGTCGTCGGCGCAGCCAACGCCTTCGCCTGGAGCGACCCCGGGTCGAGGTCCACCGTCGAGATCGCGCCGCGCAGCGCGCCAAAGCGGCGGAGGTGGCGCGTCAGGGCGCGCGTATCGACGTCCGTGATCGCCACGATCTCGTGCTCGCTCAAGTAGCGGTTCAGCGTCCCCCGCGCGCGCCAGTTGCTCTCGCGCAGGCTGGCATCGCGGACGATCAGCGCGCGCAGGTGCGGTCGCGCCGACTCGGGATCCTGGTCGTTGACGCCCGTGTTCCCGATGTGCGGGTACGTCATGACGACCATCTGTCCCCGGTAGGAGGGATCGGTGATGATCTCTTGATAGCCGGTCATGCCGGTGTTGAACACCACCTCGCCGGTCACCTCCCCCAGCGCGCCAAAGGCGCGCCCGCGGAAGAGCGTGCCGTCCTCCAGGACCAGCAGTGCGTCCATGGCTATCCCTCTCCCTCCATCGCCAGCACAAAGGGCGCGTCCAGGACCATCGCCGTCTCGTCGCAGTTGGGAAACTTGGGACAGTCGATGCACTCCCCCCACACCTTCTGCGGCAAGGTCGCCTTGTCCACCTCCGTGAACCCCAACCGCACGAAAAACGCGTGCTGGTACGTCAGGGCGAACACCCGCGGCAGGCGGAGCTCCGCCGCATCGCGCAGCGCCGCGATCGCCAGGCGCCGCCCGACCCCGTTGTTCTGGAAGGCCTTTGCCACTGCCAAGGACCGGATCTCGCCCAGGTCGCTCCAGATCACGTGCAGCGCGCAGCACCCGGCGAACTGCCCATCCTTCTCGGCGACGAGAAAGTCACGGATGTTCTGGTACAGCTTGTTGCGTGACTTGTGCAACATCCACCCGTCGTCCGCATAGGCGTTGATCAGCGCGTGCATGTCCTCCACGTCAGCCAACGTCGCCCGCCGTACGATCACGTCACTCATCCCCATCCTCCCCGTTCACTGCCACGTATTCCCACACCGTCGTGCGCCGCCCCTCCAACCGCAGGTGCGCGAAGGGGTGCGGCGCCTCACATAGCGCGGGCGCCGTATAGTAGGTCACCCCATCCAGCGCGCACGGCGCCTGCCCAGCGTGATAGTGCCCGCTCAGCGAGAGCATGATGTCCGCGTCGACATAGCTGCGCATCGCCGCCTCGCAGTTGTCGAGCACGTACGGATAGGTGCTCTCGATCGGCGGATAGAGCACCGTGTGCTGCAGCGCCACCAGCGGCAGGTCGGGGTGCGCCGCCGCGACCTCGCCCGGCAGGCGCAGCCCCTGCGCCGGACGGACCGTCACCTCGCCCTCGCCCACCCGGTCGGCGTAGACCAAGAACCCGTATCCGGCGACCTCGTGCAGCCCGGGCGCGCACCCCATGGTCGCGGCGAATCGGCCCGCGTCCCCGTCGTGGTTGCCGGGCACGGCGAGGAGCGGCGCCCCCCAGCTGCGCATCATCTCGGCGACCGCCGCCAGGTCGCGTTCCGCCACTGCCGCGCGCCCGTTGTCCACGGCGTCGCCCATCAGGATCGCCACGTCGATCGCCACCCCCTGCGCGCGCAGCGCACGGTACGCCCGCTCCAGCAGGACCCGGCCCAACGCGCACTTGCGCCACGCCAGCGGGCAGACGTGATCGGCCTGGTCGACATAGTGCACGTCCGCCACCACCAGCGCATCCAGCCTACGTCCGGATCGGCTCACTGCTCTTTTGCTCCGCTCGCAAAGATGTGGTCCAAGATCGCGACCGCCTGGTCGATCTCTGCCTCGTCCACCACGTAGGGCGGCAGCAGGCGCACCACGTGCTCGCCCGCCGAGCCGAGCAGGATCCCGTGCGCATACCCCGCCGACAGGACGTCCGCGGCGCTCAGCGTCGTCTCGAGCCCCCACATCAGGCCCCGCCCGCGGACCGCGGTCACACAGGCGTGCGCCTCGACCAAGCCGCTCAACGCCTCGCCCATGTAGCCGCCCCGGTCGCGGATCCCGGCGAGAAACGCGGGCTGGTTCACCGTCCCGAGCACCGCACGCGCCACGGCGCAGATCAGCGGGTTGGCGGCAAACGTGCTCCCATGATCGCCCGGCTCGATCAGGTCCGCCACCCGCTGCGCCGCCAGCGCCGCGCCGATCGGCAGCCCGCCGCCCAGCGGCTTGGCGACCGCGATCAGATCGGGCGCGACCCCGCTCGCCTCATAGGCCCACAGCGTGCCCGTACGCCCCATCCCGCACTGCACCTCGTCGCAGATCAGCAGCGCGTCGTGGGCGTCGCACGCCGCGCGCAGCCCTCGCATGAACGCGTCGCTGGCGGGATAGATCCCGCCTTCGCCCTGCACCGCTTCGACGATCACGCCGCACGGCTGCACCTCGGCGATCAGCGCGCGCGCCGCCTCCAGGTCGTTGAAGGGCGCAAAGTGCACGCCCGGCATCAGCGGCGCGAACGGTTCCTGGTAGCGCGCCTTGGCGGTCAGCGCCAGCGCGCCCATGGTCCGCCCGTGGAACGAGTGCTCGAACGCCACGAACGCCGTCTTGTTGCCGTGCGCCTTGCCCCACTTGCGCGCGAACTTGATGCACGCCTCCACCGCTTCGGTCCCCGAGTTGCAGAAATAGACCCGGTCTGCCGCGCTGCTCTCGACCAGGTCGCGCGCCAACAGCGCCTGGGGCGCCGTGTGGTACAGGTTCGAGACGTGCAGCAGGCGCGTCGCCTGCTCCTGGATCGCCGCCGTCACCACGGGGTGCAGGTGCCCGAGCGCGTTCACGGCGATCCCGCCCAGGCAGTCCAGGTACGCCTTGCCCTCCGTGTCATAGACGTACACGCCTTCCCCCCGCTCCAGGACAAACGGGGGACGGTTGTACGTGTGCACCACGTACTGCTTTTCCAGGTCAATGATCTCTTGCGCGTTCACCTCGATCCTCCTTTGTCCTCTCTCGTCCCTGTCATGCCCCCCGCTGGTACCCCCGTGCGCAGGTACCGCTCTAGCGGTTACCGCACGCCTCCATAGATCGCATCGCAATCACAGCGCCAGAAGCAGTCCACCGACGCGAATCCGCACGCGCGCAGGGCGTCGAGGTGCCACGCCAGGGGCATCCCTTCCTCCACGCCCTCTTCCCAGCCCCCATCCCCCAGATCGCGTCCCAACGCCGCCCCGTAGGCGCGCCAAAAGGTCGACCAATCGTCCGGCGCGCTGCCCACCTGCGCCTCGCGCGCCCGTTCCCACGCGCCCTGGATCGCCGCGTGCGCGCTGCCCACGTGATCCGCGTTCGCAAACAACCCGCCCGGCACGAGCAGCCTCGCCACCTGCCCGTACAGCGTGCGCAGCGCACCGGGCAGCAGCCAGTGCAGGGCTGTGGCCGACACGACCGCATCCACCGCCGCGGGCACCTGCTCGACCCACGATGCCTGGCGCAGGTCCGCGCGCACCACGTGCACCCGCTCCCCATACGCTGCCAGCCGAGGGCGCGCCAGGAGCAGCACGCTCTCGTTCACGTCCACGCCCCACACCTCGGCATCCGGCAGCGCCTCCAACAGCGCCTCGCTCAGGCTGCCCGGCCCGCAGCCCAGGTCGACGATCCGCGGCGCCGGTCCCTGCGTCGCACGCACCAGCCCGGCAAGCACGGCGAACCGCTCTGCACGCCGCACCAGGTAGCGCGCCTGCATGCGATCCCACCGTGCCACCCACACTCGCCAGTCCATGGCTGCGCCTCCAGCGATCCCGTCCGTCGTCGTCCCGTTCGTCGTCGTCCCCGTTCACAGCATCCCCGTTCGTAGTAACCGCTTTAGCGGTTATCTTTTGTGACACAACACAACACCTCAACGCCTTTAACGACTAAAGTCGTTCCTACGAACGATCTCCCTCAAAGCAG
>JAFGIE010000146.1 GCA_016929775.1 Anaerolineae bacterium | reverse complement strand
AGCTCGTCACCTGTGCCAGCATCGTCGCCCCCTTTCGGTGTTGCTCGCATTATACCATGGTTCGGGCGGCGATGGGAAGACGCGTCGTTGATCTTTCGGCCCGGTTGTGCTACCATATGCGGCGGGGGGGATGAGGCGTGGGGTCCTGGACGACGCCCTCTGTCTCCTGGCAAAGGGCCAGACCTCCGGCGCCTCGGATCGCCTACCAGACAAGGAGCCCGTACATGAAGCTACAGTTCCTCGGCGCTGCCCGGACCGTGACCGGCTCGATGCACCTCCTGACCGTCAATGGGGCTCGCATTCTGCTCGAGTGCGGTCTGTACCAGGGGCACCGGGACGAGAGCTTTCAGCGCAACCGCAACCTACCCTTTGATGCGTCCCAGATCGACGTCATGGTCCTGTCGCACGCCCACATCGACCACTCGGGCAACATCCCGACGCTGGTCAAGAGCGGGTTCCAGGGGAACATCCTGGTCACGCCGGGCACGCGCGACTTGTGCGCCATCATGCTGCGCGACTCGGGGCACATCCAAGAGTCGGACGCCGCGTACCTGAACAAGAAGCGGCGCCGCGCGGGCATGCCGCCGGTCGAGCCGTTGTACACGATCGAGGATGCGGAACGCAGTCTGGGGCACTTGATCAGCCTCAGCTATGAGCGACCCTTCCTGATCGCGCCGGGCGTGCGGGTGACCTTTTACGACGCTGGGCACATTCTGGGATCGGCGATCGTCGCGCTCGACATCGAGGAAGCGGGTGTGAAGCGGCGCTTGCTGTTCACAGGCGATCTGGGCCGGCCCGGCGCGCCTGTGCTGCGTGACCCCGCGACCCCCGAGACGGGCGAGATCTTGATCACCGAGAGCACCTACGGCGACCGGCTGCACGTCTCCAGCGACGAGAACATCGACCAGCTGGGCGAGATCGTCGATCGCGTCCGCCGGCGAGGGGGCAAGGTGATCATCCCCGCCTTCTCGGTCGGGCGCACGCAGAACATCGTGTATGCCCTGCACAGGCTGATCGATCGCGGCAAGCTGCCCCAGCTGCCGGTCTTTGTCGACAGCCCGCTGTCGGTCAATGCCACGGAGGTCTTTTTGCTCCATCCCGAGTGCTACGACGCGGAGACGCGCGCCTTTCTGCAAGAGAGCGACAGCCGCAATCCGTTCAGCTTTGGCAGCGTCCACTACATCCGCGAGGTGGAGCAGTCCAAGGCGATCAACCGCCTCGACAGCCCGGCGGTGATCATCAGCGCTTCGGGCATGTGCGAGACGGGCCGGATCCTGCATCACCTCAAGAACAACATCGAGGATCGCCGCAACGCCGTGGTGATTGTCGGCTGGCAGGCGCCGCATACGCTGGGCCGGCGCCTGGTCGAGAAGCAGCCCGAGGTCAAGATCTTTGGCGAGCCCTACACGCGCCGTGCCGAGGTCTATGTGTTGAACGGATTCAGCGCGCACGCCGATCGACGGGAGCTCCTTGCCTGGTTCGATCGCGTGCGGACCCCCGATCTGCGGCACGTGTATGTGGTCCACGGCGAGGAAGAGGCGTCGAACAGCATCGCCGACGCGATCGCGGCACGAGGCGTGCCCGACGTCGTCGTGCCCGAGCGAGGCCAAGAGGTGACGATCGGGCAGTGAGGGCGGCGGCGACCAGCGGGCGCGTCGGGGCGCCGCCTCAATCGCCGCTGAAACAACCGTGCTGGGTCGTGCGTAGAGTGCACAGTGTTTGCGGTCTGGTGTGCGCGCTGCCCCAAGGCGGGGGCACGTGCGCCGAGAGAGTTGCCGGCTCGGATGGGGTGCAGTCGCGAGCCAGGCGTTCAGTCGAGAGGAGTACGGATCATGAAGTGTCACGAATGCGGTGCAGAGGTAGAGGCGGGCAAGCGCTTCTGCCCCCACTGCGGGGCGAGCCTAACCGGCGCCCCGGACGACGTAACGGCGTTCATCCCCCAGGCTGGGGCGCGCATCGACCTGCCCGATCCTTCGGTGTCCTACACCGGGCAGGGCAGCTCGGGGCTCAAGTACCAGATGATCGGCACGACGCTCCAGGCAGTGACGATCGAGCTCCACCCGGGGCAAGAGGTCTACTCGGAGAGCGGCGGTATGGCCTGGATGTCGGCCAATGTCAAGATGGAGGCCAAGACCGCGGGCGGGCTGGGCAAGATGCTGGGCCGCATGTTCACCGGCGAGTCGCTGTTCCTGGTCGACTATGAGGTCGAGCGCGGCACCGGGATCGTCGCCTTTGCCTCCGAGTTCCCGGGCAAGATCGTGCCGGTCGACCTGGCCCCTGGGCAAGAGATCATCGCCCAGAAGGATGCCTTTATGTGCGCCGAAAAGTCGGTCGACGTCAAGGTGCACTTTCACAAGCGCCTGGGCGCGGGCTTTTTCGGGGGCGAAGGGTTCCTGTTGCAGCGCTTCACGGGCCCGGGCCTGGTCTTCACCGAGTTCGATGGCGAGATCGTCGAGTACACGCTCGAAGCCAACCAGACCATGATGGTCGATACGGGCTATGTGGCGATGTTTGAGCCGACGGTCGATTTCGACATCGAGATGGTACGCGGGATCAAGAACATCTTTTTCGGGGGCGAGGGGCTGTTTCTCGCCCGGCTGCGTGGCCCGGGCCGGATCTGGCTGCAGACCATGCCGATGTACAACCTGGCGCGCAAGGTCGCGCGCTATGTCCAGCCGAGCGGCGGCTCCAGTAGTGGCGGCAGCATCGCCGGCAGCGTGGTCAAGGGACTGCTGAGCAACTAGCGGATTGCGGCGCGGCTGTCGTGCGTGGCAAGTGACGGGCGCGTGCGGCTGGGAGGGATGAATGGGCGCGTGGATGAACTTGCCCTGGGCGCTGCTGGTGGTATGCCTGGCTCCGCTGGGCTTGCTCGGCGCGTTTGGCGTCGTGGCGCTGGTCCTCAAGCTGTTCGCGATCGTGCACAAGGCGACGGAACCGCGGACCGAGGACGAGAGCGGCGACTATCGCATCGACCAGGGCAGAGAGGTCGGGAAAGAGTAGTCGCGGCTGTAGCGTGGCTGCGCGCTGACGTGGCCCGGCTCCGGGGCAGAGGGTTGCCCGGAGCCGGGCTTTCGATCGCGGCGCTGGCGGCTAGCCCTGTGGGGCCACGGGTCCCGTCCACTCGTAAAAGAGCGTCCACACGTGCTGTCCGCTGCCTGGTCCGGAAAAGGGCCGGATCGAGGTATAGCCCGCGCCCTCGCTGGAGAAGCTCCGGTCCAGGTAAAAGACCTCGCCCTGTCCGTCCGCGCCAGTGTGGGTCATCGTGCCCATCGAGGGGATGTTGAGCGGAATGACCGTGTCCTCGCAGGTCATCGTCCCGTTGTACGCGCCCCACTCCTCGACGATCGTCAGGTAGACCACGCCGTTTTCACAGTACCCGGAGGCCGAAGGGGTCATGGTCCCCTCGCCTTCCAGGACGCACTTGGGCATCGAGCCGTTCATCTCGTAGACGATCGGCGCCCCCTCGGCGCTCTCGATCGCGCGCCCGTCCCGGCTGACGACCAGGCCCAGCACGCCGTCGTGGAGCACGTGCTGGATCACGGCGCCCTCGTGCTCGATCGTGATGTCGGCGGAGAACTTGAGCAGCATCGTGCTGCCCGCGGGCGGGCAATCGATCAAGTCCGTCCCCTCGGGCCCGGCAGGCGGGGCGGGCGCGCCCGCCGCTCCAGTCGGCGTGGCTGTGGCGACCGGCGCCGTCGTCGGCGTCGCCGCTTGCACCGGGGTCGGCGAGGCCACGGGCGCCGGCGTGTCGCGGGGACCGAGGCTCAGCGGGCCACAGGCGATAGCGCCCAGGACACAGAATACGAGCAGGCACAGGGCAGGACGGGAGATGCGGTGCTGGGGACTGGGTGGGCTGGACAAGACACGGGCTCCTCTCTGCGTGTGTTGGCGCGCGGTGCGGCGATCACTCGCTTCCCTGGGTACCGCTCCCGGAGAACATGTAACCCGCTCCGCGCACGTTGAGGATGTAGGTTGGCGAGCCGGGGTCAGGCTCGATCTTTTTGCGGAGGCGCCGCACGTAGACCCGGATGCTCGATCGCGCGTCGCGCTCGTCGGTCTCATAGTTCTGCACCTGGTAGACGAGTTCGCGACAGCTCATCACCTGGTCCGCATTGGCGATGAACGTCGACAGGAGGCGCAGCTCGGTGGGCGTCAGATCGAGGCTCTCGCCGTTCATGGTGGCGATCTGTTTCTGCAGGTCGATGATGATCCCGCGTGCCTGCAGGAACCGCTCGTGGCGCGGGGGCAGTGCTTCCTCGGGGGCGCCAGTCGCGGGCTGCCCGCGCAGCTCGTCAAAGGCGTCGCTGATGCGCTCGATCAGCGCCTCGCGGCGCGCTTGTTCGTAGCGTTGCTGCAGGGCCCGGTCGACGGCAGCCTCGATCTGCGGGGCGTTGGCGGGCTTGAGCAAATAGTCGGTCGCACCGCGACGCATCGCCTGGATCGCCGACTCGAGGGTGCCGTATGCGGTGAGCATGATGATCTTGGTCTGGGGCGACGTTTTCTGGGTCACATCGATCACCTGCAAGCCGTCGATCCCGGGCATGATCAGGTCGACGATCACCAGGTCAAAGGGATCCCCCTCCAGGTATGCCAACGCCTCCTCGCCGCTCGCCGCGGTGACGATCTCGCGGTCCTCCGCCTCCAACAAGTCCTCCATCGTCGCACGCAGTGTGGACTCGTCGTCGACGATCAGGATGCGCGTCTTGTGCATGGTCCTCTCCCTGTGCTTCCTGCGTCAGGACACGATCGGCCCGGTGGGCAGGCGGACGGTGAAGCAACTGCCCTTTCCCTCACTGCTCTCGACCTGGATCGTGCCCCCGTGCTGCTCGATGATCCCATAGCTCACCGACAAGCCGAGGCCAGTGCCCTTGTGCTTGGTGGTGTAAAAGGGCTCAAAGAGGTGCGCTCTTGCCTGCTGCGAGAGGCCCATGCCCTGGTCTGTGAAGGCAATCGAGACCCACCGTCCGTCGGGGCTGAGCGAGGTCTGGATCGCCAGCTCGCCCCCGTGGGGCATGGCCTCGACGGCGTTGACGATCAGGTTCAGGAACACCTGCTTGAGCTGGTTCTGGATCGTGTTGAGCGGTGGGATGTCCCGATCGAAGGACTTGCGGACGCGCACCCGCCCGTTCTGCAGCTGCTTGTCCGTGAGCGCCAAGACATCCTCGATCACCTCGTGGACGTCGGTCGCGCGATGCTGCTTGACCGAGGGGCGGTAAAAGTCGAGCATGCGCTGCACCGTGCTGATCAGGCGCTCGACCTCCTCCTGCGCCATGGTCAGGTACCTGCGCTGCTTGTCCCCCTCGAGCGAGCGGTACAGGATCAGGTGCAGGCAGTTCTGGATCGCCTGCAGCGGGTTGTTGAGTTCGTGCGCGATCGAGGCGGTCAGCCGGCCCATCGCGGCGAGTTTTTCGGCTTGGATCAGCTGGGCCTGTGACTGCGCCAGCTCCTCGGCGTACTGGGAGATGCGTGCATAGAGGCGCGCGTTCTCGATCGCCGATCCGACCTGCGCGCCCAGGGCTTCCAGCAGGCGCACACTGTGCTCGTCCCAGCGCGTCTGGTCGTGCGCCAGGACCACGAGCGCACCCACGATGCCGTGTTGGGCAGTGAGGGGCGCGCACGCAGCGGTGCGCAGGTCGTGCGCCGCCAGGATGGAGAGATGCCGATCGTCCTCCAGGGCATCTGTGACCACGGTCTCGCCGCGCGAGACGACTGCACCGACCAGGCCCTCGCCGGGGGCCCAGCGTGCGCCGTCAAAATGACCGTTCACCTGCGTCGGCAGCCCGCGGTGCATGCGCAGCGCCAGGTCTTCGGCGCCCTCCTCGATCAGGGCGACCAGCGCCGTCCGCCCGGACATGAGGCTGAGGGCCTGATTGAGGGTCGTCGATAGGACTTGGTCGAGGTCGAGCGAACGGCTGGTCAGCCGCGCGACCTCGTTGAGCGCCGCCAGCTCGCGGTTGTGCTGGACGATCTCGCGATCCATGGCGCGCATGCGCAGTACCGAGCGCACGCGTGCGAGCAGCTCCTCGGGCGTGAAGGGCTTGGTGATATAGTCGTCGGCGCCCAGGTCGAGCCCCTTGGTCTTGTTGGGCGTCGATCCGAGACCGGTGACCATGATCACCGACGTGTGGCGCAGGTCCTGGTCAGCCTTGATCCGCCGGCAGACCTCATAGCCGTCGATGCCGGGCATCATGACGTCCAGGACTACCAGTTCGAAAGCCTTGGGCACCCCGGCGGCTTCGGCAGGCGTGCTGCGTAACTGGCTGATCGCCTCGCGCCCGTCAAAAGCCCAGGTGGTGTCGTATCCTTCGGCTTGCAAGAGCTCGGCGATATAGTCCGCCGTATTCACATCGTCGTCGACGATCAGGATCCGTGGTCCAGACATGGTGTGCGTTCCCGGCTGCCGAGGCAGCACAACGGGGGCACGGAGTAGGCGTGGTGTGGCGCACCCCCCAGTTTGCCATCAAGGATATTGTATCGCATTCCGGCGATCTGTGCAAGGGGATGTCCAAGAGGGCAATCGCATT
>JAFGIE010000145.1 GCA_016929775.1 Anaerolineae bacterium | reverse complement strand
GTGGGCAGGAGCGGATTCGAACCACTGAAGGCTGTGCCAGCTGATTTACAGTCAGCCCCCTTTGGCCACTTGGGTACCTGCCCATAGCCCTGTACACCTGTGAATGCACCTTTGTACACAGAGCCGGCGACAGGAATTGAACCCGTAACCGTCCGCTTACAAGGCGGATGCTCTGCCGTTTGAGCTACGCCGGCTTCACGGACTTGAGATTATACCCGGAAAGCCGCCGCGCGTCAAGTTGCTGACACACCCTTCACAGATGCTCAGGTGACTGAAGTATAGCCGTTTTCGCCGATTTGTCAAGTGTCATTCCCGCGCGCCTGCCAGAGACCGTCAAGCACCCCCGGACGTGAAGATAGCGTGAATTTGCCTTGATTTTCACAAAAAGTGCGTTATAATGTTTAATGACTTCAATTCACCCACACATCCCCCTTGGGGTGAGATGACACGATGAGTGAACGTACCGCATACTCGAGACCGCAGATCGCCGACCACTACAGCCCGGAGGAAGAGCTCTACGCCCTGACCGACGACATGGACGAGCAGGATCGCCCGCAGAGAGGAGCCCCGGTGGAAGACGCTGTCAGCCTGTACTTGAAAGAGATCAGCGGAACTCCTCTTCTGACCGCACAGGAGGAGCGCGACCTAGCCGCCCAACTCGAGCGCGGGCGATCGGCCTCTACCGCCCTGCAGGATGACCTCGAGGGGGATCAGCACACCTCCCTACTCGAAGAGATCGCAGCAGGCGAGCAGGCCCGCCAAAAGATCATCGAGTCCAACTTTCGGCTCGTGGTCAGCATTGCCAAGCACTACACCGGTCGCGGTGTCTCCTTTCTCGACTTGATCCAGGAAGGCAATATCGGCCTGATCCGCGCCGTAGAGAAATTCGACTACCATCGCGGCTTCAAGTTCTCGACCTATGCCACGTGGTGGATCCGCCAGGCGATCACGCGCGCGATCGCCGACCAGGCGCGCACGATCCGGGTCCCGGTCCACATGTGCGAGCGGATCAACCGGGTGACCCATGCCACGCGCCGGCTGGCGCAGGGCCTGGGCCGGGAGCCCACCGCCGAAGAGCTCGCCGCCGACCTGGACACCGATGCCGACAAGATCGAGCAGATCCAGCGCATCGCCCAGAGTCCACTCTCGCTCGAGATGCCGGTCGGCGACGAAAACGACGGGCACCTGGGCGACTTTATCGAGGACGAGGGCGCCATCTCTCCGCTCGACACGGCGACGAACCAGCTGCTGCACGACGAGATCCGGCGCGTCCTCTCGTCGCTCTCGCCGCGGGAGGGCCGCGTGCTCCAGCTGCGCTTCGGCCTGAAGGATGGGCACGCCCACACGCTGGACGAAGTGGGGCGCAAGTTCGGCGTGACCCGCGAGCGCGTGCGACAGATCGAGGCCAAGGCCCTCCGCCGCCTGCGTCACCCACGCCACCGGCGGCGCCTCAGGGACTATGTCGACTAGCCCCCCACATACCATCGGGGCCCCGCGCACCCACAGCGCAGGGCCCCGTTTTTGATCTCGGGCGTGATGCGCTTTGCGCACCCCGATCCGCTCACTTTGCAGCCCCACGATCATGTGGTATCATAGGGACACCTCACATAGCCGCGCATCGCACTTGACCCGGTAGCCAAAGGAGGCCCGATGAGCGAAAAGCTGACGGACAAGACCCTCGTTGCGTTCCTCGATGCCCTATCCAGTTCAGCCCCGGCGCCCGGCGGGGGCAGCGTCGCCGCCCTGTCTGGCGCCCTAGGCGCCGCACTGGTGAGCATGGTCTGCAATCTGACCTTGGGCAAGAAAAAGTACGCCGACGTCGAGGAGCAGATCGCAGCCCTCGTCGAGCAGTCGGAGGCGCTACGGCTCAGGCTCACCGACTTGCTCGAGGCGGACGTCAAGGCGTACACCGGTGTGTCCGAGGCCTACCGCTTGCCCCACGACACGGACGAGCGTAAAGCCGCGCGCTCCGCAGCGATCCAGGATGCGCTCAAGAAGGCCACGGTCGTGCCCATGCAAGTCGCCGAGGCATGCTGCCAGGTCCTCGACCTGTGCACGCCCGCCGCCGAGATGGGCAACATCTATGCCGTGAGCGACGCCGGCGTGGCTGCGTTGATGGCCGAAGCCGGTCTGCGCAGTGCGGCGCTCAATGTGATCATCAACATCAACGCCATCAAGGACCAGGCCTTTGCGGGTGAGATGCGATCCCAGTTGGACGGGCTCCTGGCAGGCAAGCCGGAACTCAAAGACCAGATCTATGACCTGGTCGTGGAAAAGCTGTAGGGAGGCACACCACATGGCAGCGACGATACTGGATGGACGCGAACTATCCAAGACCTTGCGCGGCGAGCTGGACGCACAGGTTGCCGCCTTTGTCGAGCGCACATCGATCACGCCGACCATCGCCCTGGTCCGCGCCGGTGAGGACCCGGCGTCTGTCAGCTATGCGCGGGTCATCGAGCGCGGCTTTGCGGCGCGGGGCATGGGGTTCGTACCGCACATCCTGCCCGAGTCAGCCACGCAGGACGAGATCGTGGCTGCCGTCAGCGCGCTCAACGCCGACGATAGCGTGCACGGGATCATGGTCCAGGAACCTCTGCCCAAGGGCATCGACGAGGCAGCGATCAAGGCTGCGCTCTCCCCCGAGAAGGACGTAGATGGCGTTCACCCGCTCAACGCGGGTCGTCTCGCCCAGGTCGCGCCCGCGGGGCGCCCTGCCGGCGTCGGGCCCTTCTTTGTGCCTGCCACGCCCGCCGGGGGCCTCGAGATGCTCAAGCGCTACGGCGTGGCCCTCGAGGGACGCACGGCGGTCGTCCTCGGCAGGTCCAACATCGTGGGCAAGCCCATGGCGCTCCTGCTGCTGCGCGAGAACGCCACCGTCACTCTCTGCCACTCGCGCACTGCCGACTTGGCTGCGGTGTGCCGGCAGGCCGATGTGCTCTGCGTAGCGGTCGGTCGCGCCAAGATGGTGAAGGCGGGCTGGGTCAAGCCGGGCGCCGTGGTGATCGACTTTGGCGTCAATTTCGAGAATGGCAACATGTGCGGCGATGTCGACTATGACGACGTCGTCGGCGTCGCCGGCATGATCACTCCCGTGCCGGGCGGAACGGGACCGATGACCAACGTGATGCTGATGCGCAACGTGCTCGAAGCCGCGACCCGCCAAGCTGGCGCACCCTAGCGCACGCCGCGCGACATGATCGTCAAGACCCTCACCGTTGGGGCACTGGGCACCAACTGCTACGTGATCGGGGAGCACGTCGGCGGCGTGGGCGCGATCATCGATCCGGGCGCCGAAGCAGCGCGCATCCTCGATGTGGCGCGCCTGTTCACGATCCGCTACGTGATCGACACGCACGCCCACTTTGACCACATCATGGCCAATGCCGCCACGCTCCAGGGCCTGCGGGAGACACAGGAAGCGCCCGTAGAGCTGGTCGCCCACGCACAGGCTGCGCCGCTGCTGGCTGCCGGCGGCGGCGCCAGCCTGTTTGGGTTTGCCCCCGTCTCCAGCCCGGCGCCCGATCGCCTGGTCGACGCCGGGGACGCGCTGTCGCTCGGGTCGGCAGTCCTCCACGTCCTGCACACGCCCGGTCACTCCCCAGGGAGCATCAGCCTGCACTGCCAGGAGGCGGGCATCGTCTTTGTGGGGGATGTGCTCTTTCAGCGGGGCGTCGGTCGGAGCGATCTCCCGGGCGGCAGTTGGTCCGCGCTTCAAGCCAGCATCAGGCAGCAGCTCTTTGCCCTGCCCGACAGCACGGTCGTCTATCCGGGGCATGGGCCCGCAACCACGATCGGCGCCGAGCGCCGGGGAAACCCGTTCCTCACGTCGTAGCGCAGCACGCACGGCAAAGGGACAAGACCTGGTGCGGAGGAGCCGGTCCCCGAGGCCCTCTGCGAGTGCTGCGTCCCTCCTACTCGAGCAGGAGAAGCTCGGCGATCCGCTTCTGGATCAGCGCTGTGTCCGGTAGCAGGACCTGCGCCCCCCCAGGAGTCGTCCACGAGCGCGTCTGCTTGCCGTCCACCTGCGCCGATCGGACCTCATCCAGGTCGATCCCCTGGGCAAAGTAGACCAGCCCCAACACCTCGGTCACGGAGAGATCGGTCTCGAACGACCCGCTGAACTCTTGCCACAGCTGCGGCGCATGCTTGATCGCATCCAGCGAGAGCGCCTTGCGCCACACAGCGAACAGGACCTGCTGCTGGCGCGCCGAGCGGTCAAAGTCGTTCGTCGTGATGCGCGAGCGGCTGTAGGTTAGCGCCATCTGTCCGTCCATGTACGCGGGACCAACGGGCAGCGTGCGGCGCACTCTTTTGGTGGGGTCGTCGGGGTCAGGGAAGCGGTCGGTGAGCGGGTGCTTGACGTCTACCGTGATGCCGCCCAAGGCATCGATCATGCGCACAAAGCCCGCAAAGTCGATCCGCACATAGTGGTGCATCGGCACGCCCAGATTCAGACGGAGCGTCTGGTCCAGCAGCGCAGGCCCGCCCCCCGGGTACTTGGTCCGCTCCCCCAGGCAGTCTACCGTGTTGATGCGGTTGCTCTGATATCCGGGAATCCGCACCCACAGATCGCGCGGGAGCGACAACAGCGAGAGGCGTCTCTGCTTGCGATCTACAAAGGCAAGGATGATCGAGTCGGTCCGCCAGAGCGTGGCATCCCGCTCCTCGTCGATGCCCAGCAGGGCGATGACTTGAATATCGCCGTCGATGGGCAGCATGGGAGCGCCGGACGGGATCTGCGTGGGCGTCGGCGTCAGCGTAGGCGTGGGTGTGGATGTGGGTGTGGCAGTCGCGGTCGGGGTGGCTGAGGGCGCCGCCGTGGGGGTCGCAGGCAGGAGCAAAGAGGGCCCGCCCGCCGCCCATACTTGGCGCAGCAGCGGGTTGGCTACGATCACGTCCTTGGGGACGACACTGCCGTTCACCAGGAACGATGCCGCAATGACCCACGCGAGCAGGCCAGCGCCCCCCAGGAAGTAGAGCAGGATCCTTTCCTCTTTGCCCAGTTTCTCGTCCGTAGGTGGGGTATCCACATCAAGCATCCATGTATGTTTGAAAAGTATACCACGCAATCCGGACAAGCGCAACTCATGCTTATGGCAAGTTGGGACAGTCTTGCAAAAGCAGTGAGAGAATGGTACAATGGTTGCACGTTTGCTTCCGCCATGCCTGGGGACCTGCGCCCAGCCCGTCCCCTGTGAACGGCGTTTTGTGCAGGAGATCGACCATGAAGTACAGCGAAAAAGTGATCGACCACTTTACAAACCCGCGCAATGTCGGCGTGATCGAAGACGCAGATGGCGTCGGCACCGTCGGCAACCCCGTGTGCGGCGATATGATGGAAATGTCGGTCAAGATCGATGGAGATACCATCACCGACGTCAAGTTCCGGACGTTTGGCTGTGGCGCCGCCATCGCGACCAGCTCGATGGCAACCGAGCTGATCAAAGGCGCCAAGATCGAGGATGCGCTGCAGCTCTCGAACCGCGCGATCGCCGATGCCCTGGATGGCCTGCCCGCCGTCAAGATGCATTGCTCAGTCTTGGCTGCGGATGCGCTCAAGATGGCGCTGGCAGACTATTACCGGCGGCAAGGGGACATGGAAAAGGCCACCGAGCTGGTCGGGGACGAACTTGAGGCCGACTCATTGGCCTGCGAGCTGGACGAGGTCGTTCCCCTACACTGGAGTGACCCGGATACGATCGCCGATGTGCTCTCCAAGGTCTACCCCGACGTGCGTCCCCTCGATCTCAGCATCGCGGCGCTCTTTCGCCGCATCCTGAGCCTGCCCGGCTTTGAGGACGACCCGGATGCCGCGACAGAAGAGGTGCTGGAAAAGACCCAGATGCTGTGGTACGAACTCGTCTCGGGATAGGCGCGCCCGGGTCTGGTCGCTTGCTTCGGACTATCGCGGAGTCAGGTTCATGGCCAAGAAGGTCCTGCTGACGTGGAACAGCCACCCACAACACGAGCGCGAGCTCTTTCATCACGTTCGTGAACTGATGAACAAGGCCTCGCCCTTGGGCCTCGAACTGCGCGACGCCTACTATACGATCTATGGCGATGCGCCCGAGATCCTGCTCGGGTTCATTCCGCGCAAGGGACTGGAGAGCAAGCTCGAGGCGATACTGGGCAGTGACGAGTGGAAAGAGATCGTCAAAGAGGTCAAGCAGTACGTCACCGATTACCAGGAACGCGTCGTCAAGGCAGCCGATCACTTCCAGTTCTGAGGACAGGCCCCTCCGCGCGCGAGGCCGCACGCGCCCGCGAAACGTGGATGCCATTCTCACTGAGGAGGACCACGTCACACAGGTCGAGATCGCTGCCGCGCACGGGCCCCCGTGGCTCCACGCGACCGAGCCCACGATCGACCTCCTGCACGCCACCCTATCCGGACAAGGAGCGCCCCAATGGACGAGAGCATCGGCAAGGCCTTTATCGAGCGCACCAAGCACCATCACCTGCCCCCGTCGGACCAGATGCGTGGTCTGCCCCAGCCGCCTGTGGAGCAACCGTATGACCGATCGCGTTCTACCATCGCACTCCCCGATCCGGCAATGTGCCCGAGCAGCGAGATCAGCGTGCGCGACGCGATCCGCCAGCGGCGCAGTGTCCGCAGCTATGCCCGCGCGCCGCTCGCGCTGGTCGAGCTCTCCTACCTGCTGTGGTGCACGCAAGGGGTCAAAGAGGTGCTCACCCAACCGGTGACCCTGCGCACCGTGCCTTCTGCCGGCGCGCGGCACGCCTTCGAGACCTACGTGCTCGCGAACCGGGTGACGGACATCCAACCGGGCCTGTACCGCTATGGCGCCATCGCACACGAGCTGGTCGTGCACGACACCGATCCCGGCATCGCCGAGGCAGTCACGGCGGCAGCCTTTGGGCAGCGCTTTGTCATGACCAGCGCAGCGACCCTGATCTGGACTGCCATACCCTACCGCATGAACTGGCGGTATGGAGAGCGGGGCTACCGCTACCTGCACCTCGATGCCGGGCACGTCTGCCAGAACCTCTACCTCGGCGCCGAGTCGATCGGCTGCGGCGTCTGCGCCATCGCCGCCTACGACGACGACCACATGAACCAGCTCTTGGGCGTCGACGGGGAGAGCGCGTTCACGATCTATCTCGCCACGGTGGGCAAAAAGACAGCATAGCGCTGCGATCGCCGGTGTCGGCAGCGGCGCACAGACGACGCGCCGGCGGGCACACGCCCAGGCTCTCCCCGCCTTGATCTGCCATCGGGATCGTGATACAATCTCTTCACGTTCGCCGATCCACGGCATAAGGGAAGCACCGATGACGTCTCACGACAGCACGATGCCGCCGCCGGAGCTTGCGGCGCTCCAACAAGAACGTGACGCCCTGCAGCGCGAGATCGACCGGTACCACGCCCTGCAGCGGATCTACCAGGACCTGGTCTCCGAGGTCGACATTGACCACCTGCTCCATCACATCCTGCGCACAGCAGTCCAGCTCACGGCAGGCACAGCGGGCTCGCTGATCCTGCTCGACGAGATCACAGACGAGCTGGTGTTCCGCGTCGTGGAGGGAGGTGGGGGCGACCGGTTGATCGGCACGCGCATGGGACGCCACCAGGGCATCGCCGGGTGGGTGCTGCAGCACAAGCAGACGGTGGTCGTAGATGACACGCGCCAAGACCACCGCTTCTACGCCGAGGTGCCGCGCAGCGTCGGTTTCGCAGTGACCTCGATGATCTGCGCCCCCATGATCGTGCGCGGCAAGGCGATCGGCGTGATCCAGGTCCTGAACAAGCAGGAGGGGCACTCTTTCAGCGAGGTCGACCAGTCGCTGCTGGCGACCCTTGCCGCCCAGTCGGCGATCGCCCTGCGCAACGCACAGCTCTACCAGGACCTGCGCGAGGAGCGCGATCGCCTGGTGGCGCTCGAAGAGGACCTGCGCCGCGATCTAGCGCGCGACCTGCACGATGGGCCCACACAGCTCGTCGCCGCGATCGCCATGAACCTGCAGTTCATCCACCGACTGCTGGACAGCGAACCGGACAAGGTCGCCGGCGAACTCGAGGAGATCGAGTCGCTCGCCAAGCGCGCGATGCATCAGCTGCGCAGCATGCTGTTCGACCTGCGCCCGGTGATCCTCGAGACGAAGGGCCTGATCCCGGCGCTGCAGGCCTATTGCACGCGGCTCGCCGAAGTAGAGCGGTTTGCCGTGCATTTCGATGCGCCAGTCCAGATCCCGCCCCTGACCGCGCAGGCGAGTTCTGCCGTCTTTGCCGTCGTCCAGGAAGCGGTCACCAATGCGCGCAAGCACGCCGACGGCGGCAACATCTGGCTCTCGGTCCACGCCCAAGACAACGAACTGACCGTCGCCGTCCGGGACGATGGCGTGGGCTTTGACCCCGCCAGCCTGGATACCGCCTACCGATCGCACGGCAGCCTGGGTATGGTCATCATGCGTGAACGCGCAGCCCTGATCCAGGGCACGCTTTCCATCCAATCGGCACAGGGCAAAGGCACGACAGTCCGCCTCGCCGCCCCCCTCGGTCCGAACCTGGCGCCCGAGGACAACGCACCAACTGACCCGCCAGCAAGTCCTGCCTGACGCACGAGGTTGACATGAACCCAATTGCTCTCCAGATCGGCGGACTCACCGTGTACTGGTACGGCATCCTGATCGTCGTCAGCGTCCTGGCGGGCGCGGGTGTGGCGGTCGTGCAGGCGCGCCGGCGTGGGCAGGACCCCGAGCACGTCTGGAACGCGCTCCTGGTCTGCCTGATCCTGGGCATCATCGGAGCTCGCATCTACCACGTCTTCTCCACAAGCCAGGGCGGTTCGCTCGGCTGGTCCTACTATCGCCAGCACCCGGCGGACGTGCTCAAGATCTGGCAAGGCGGGCTGGGCCTGATCGGCGCGATCATTGGCGGCTCGCTCGGCTTGGTGCTCTATGCGCGCCTAGCCAAGATCTCAGCTCCGGTTTGGCTCGACATCGGCGCCCTGAGCCTCCTGATCGCGCAGGCGATCGGTCGGTGGGGCAACTGGGTCAACCAGGAGCTGTATGGCCCCCCGACGGCCCTGCCCTGGGGCATCCCGATCGACCTGCAGTACCGGATCAGGCCCTACAACGACCCGTTTGCCTTCCCAGCGGAGACCCGCTTTCACCCGGTGTTCTTGTACGAGTCCCTGTGGTGCCTGCTTGGCTTCGTCCTGCTGTGGTGGCTGTCGCGACGCCTGGCGCCCGTCCTGCGCGATGGTGATCTGTTCCTGGGCTACCTGATCTGGTATCCTGTCGGGCGATTCGCGATCGAGTACCTGCGCCCTGACGCCTGGATGTGGGGCCCGATCGCCGTGGCGCAGATCTTTTGCGCCGCTTCAGCGATCGGGGCAGCGGCGGCGCTCGTGATACGCCACCGGCGGCGCGCCGCACCTGCCGCGCCTGACGCGCCCGCGGAAAGCCAGGACACGCCGTGAACCGCCGGTCCGCTATCCTGCTGGTGATCCTGGTCGCCCTCCTGATCGCGCTGGGGGTCGTGCTCTATCCGCTGGTGCACCCCTCCGCGGACATCGTCGCGGGACGCGCCCCGCGCGAGATCCCCAACACGGACGTCCACCCCCTGGGCGCCAACTTTTTCCTAGAGCGCGAGGTCGAAGCCTGGAAACGCGAAGAGACGGTCCACATGGCGCGCGATGCCGGGATCCGGTGGGCCAAGCAGCAGTTCGTGTGGGCCGAGATCGAGCCTCAGCCGGGGCACTATCGCTGGGAAAAGTACGACGCGATCGTTGACTTGTGCGAGTCCTACGGTCTGCGGGTCATCGCCCGCCTCGACGGCGCGCCCAACTGGTCACGCCAGGACAACAGCATGCCAGGGCGCCCGCCCGACGATCTGGCAGACTATGGCGAGTTCGTATACCGCTTTGTCGAGCACTATCGTGGGCGCGTCCAGCACGTCCAGATCTGGAACGAGCCCAACTTGTACATCGAGTGGGGAAACCGCCCTGTCGATCCGGCGGGATACGTCGACTTGTTGCGGATCGCCTACCAACGCGCCAAGGAGGCCGATCCCGACGTGTATGTCCTGGGCGCGCCGCTGGCGATCACGCTCGGCGAACCGCATCCCGAGCCGGGCAAGTGGCGCGCCATGAACGACCTGCAGTTCCTCGAAGAGATGTACGAGGCTGGAGCAGCAGCCTACTTTGACATCCTCGCCGCGAACGCGTTCGGGATGGACCTGCCCCCAGATGACGCCCCTTCGCCAAGCAAGCTGAACTTTGCGCGCGCCAGCCTGCAGCGCGAGATCATGGTACGCTATGGCGACGCGGACAAGGCTGTGTGGTTCAACGAGTACGCCTGGAACGCTGCGCCGGCATCCTTTGCGCAAGAGGACCTGACCTGGCAGCGCGTGAGCGAGGAGCAGCAGGCTGCCTACACCTTGCAAGGGCTGGAATACGCGCTGGAGAACTGGCCTTGGGCGGGGGTGTTCAACATCTGGTACTTCCGCCAGGTGGGCGACATCCCTCCCGACCAGGCGAGTTACTACTTTCGCATGGTCGACGTGGACTTTATCCCGCGCCGCATCTACTTTGCGATCAAGGACCGCGCCGCCCAGCTGAGCGAAGCCGGTCCGGGTTACTATGAGGAGAGCAGTGCGGCGGTCCAGGCGCCGCCCAGCCAGTGGCGCACGCGGATCGACCCGTCTGCCAGCGGAGGCGCGGTCGCAATCAGCGAGCAGCCGGGCAGCAACCTGGCGCTCACTTTCTCTGGACAGCAGGTACAGCTCATCGCCTGGGCTGGGCCAGAGGGTGGGCAGATGCTGGTCACCCTGGGCGGGCAGAACGTGTCTGGCTTGCCGACCGATGCGCAGGGGCGGTCGTACGTCGAGCTGTATGCGCCGACGCCGCGACGGATTTCGCTGCCCGTGGTGCAGGGCGCGGGCGCACGACGGCAGACGCTGCGGCTGACCGTCAGCGACGCCACCCACCCAGAGGCACAGGGCAGGCAGTGCGCAGTCGACGCGTTCCAGGTCATCGCCGCCGCAACGCCCGCCTTTCCGGTCGTGCCTGTCGTCTTGCTCGTGGTCGGCTGTGTCGCTGCAGGGACGCTGCTCGGTCGCGCCACGATCAAGGCCCGCGCAGGCAGGTAGGCTGACGGCAGACAGCGCTACGGCTCACGCCGCGCCAGCGCGCTCCATGACGATCAAAAAGTGATCGCCCAGCGCCGCCAGGGGCCACCGCCCCGCTAACCGCTGCTCCCACGCGCGCAGGCGCGCCACCCACGCGGCGCGCTCGCGCCACAGGTAATCGAGGTAGGGCGGAGGGAGCAGCAGCGGCAGCGCCTGATATCGCACGACGCGGAACCAGCCCGCGAACGCGCGCGCAAAGGCTCCCGGCGTGTGGTACCAGGTCGGCACCACAACCGGCAGGCTCGGAGATACCGTCGCCATCGTCATGCCCCCCCAGCGGCGCACCGCCTGACCCAGGCGCCCGTGCCCGGCATACCACAGCACCTCGAACGCATAGAAGCGGTTCATGACGCTCGCCACCAAACGGCTTCCCGGACGCAGCAGGGCGCCCAGCGTCTCGCCGACGGCAGTCAGGTCGGGCTCGCCATTCAGCGGGCCAAAGCTGGAATAGGCACCGTCAAACCTGCCCTGCTCCCCTTCCGCCAGGAGCGCGCCCAGCTCGCCCGCTGCCAGGGTCCGCGCCTCGACCCACCCCGCCAGGCCCGCCGCCGCGACCTTGGCCCGCGTCTGCCCGATCATCTCTTCCGAGAGATCGGTCGCCACGACGCGCACGCCGCGCGCGGCGAGGGCTATCGCCTCCGCGCCGGTGCCGCAGCCGATCTCGAGCACACGCTGCCCGGGGCTGAAGGTCGAGCACAGCGTCTCCAGGCTCACCGATCGCATGTACTGCATCGCCGGATTGTGGCCGATCTCGCCGTCGTACGCCGCAGCCGAAGCGTCAAAGCCCCTTCCGATCGCGCGGTAGCGCCCCGCTTCGTTCACTGCCCCTCCTCCCCGCCCTGCGCTGCCGTCCACGCGCGCGCCCAGGCGCCAGCGACGATACCCAGGAACAGGGCGGGCCACCACGTAGAGGGCACGTACAGGTAACTGTCGAACAAGCCGAGCACCGCTGCCACCAGCATCGCCGCTGCCCACCCGGCAGCGGCACGCTCTGCCGGCACGCCAGCGCGCGCCGACCGGCGCGCCAGCGCCGCCGCAGGGGCGAGCAGCATCCACAGCCAGAGCACTGCGCCACCGATCCCCAGCTCTGCTGCCGCGAGGAGCGGCGTGCTGTGTACCCTTCGAAATCCAGGAGGGCGGTCCTCGCCCACCCCCGCCCACAGCGCCCCGATATAGTACCCCGACCCCGTGCCCTTGAGCGGCACTGTCCGGATCAGGCGCCACGCCTGCGCATAGTCCACCAGCCGTTCCTGGATCGACGTGGCTTCGAGCGGGCTGCCCAACCGGAAGACGCGCGTCACGAGCAGCTCGCCATACAGGATGCCCAGCACGGCTCCGGCGACGACCAGCAGCGCCGTCCCGATCGCGAGCTGGCGCCGCGTGCGCGGCGCGCGCCAGTCGACGGCGCGCCACAGCCGCGTCACGACGACCAGGTATGCGACGCCGACCGCCGCCCCCAGCCATGCGGAGCGCGAGAAAGTGCAGAACAGCCCCAACCCGCCTGCGACCAGGGCAGCCCACAGCCAGCGGCGCCCGCGCCCTGCCCCGCCGAGCAGCGCACCGAGGCAAACCAGCGCGCACATGCTCAGGTAGCCGCCCAGCACGTTTGGGTGCGGCGTCATCCCGTACGCGCGCAGCCAGCGCTGCCCGGCAGCCTCGATCACGCTCACCCCCTGCCCGTGGGGATCGAGCGGCAGCTCGCCGAGCCAGGACAAGCCTATCGCGCCCTGTCTGAGGAACTGCAGCACGGCGATCCCGCCCTGCAGCGCCAGCAGCGCAGCCAGGAGCCACGTCGCCTGGGCGAGTGAGTACGTCTGCAGCGCGTACAAGTAGGCGCCCACGAACAGGACAAGGGATACCGCGGTGACGACTGCCGTGTGCTGGATGTGGATCGGCCAAATGCGGATCGCAGCCAGCACGGCAAACCCAAACACCGGCACGGCGATGTGCGGCGGTCCCCAGCGCCAGCCCCAGGTACGGCCCGCCGCCAGGCGCGCGGCGACCCACGCCGCGACGCTGATTCCCGGTAGGAACGCCAAGGCGCCCACCGAGAACCGCTGACCGCTGAGGCGGAACGTCGCGAGCGGGAGATGGGTAAAGGTGCCCTCTTCCCACGCCGGGGTCATCATTGCCAGGAGAGCGCTCGCGGCAAAGGCCACGCGGCTGACCCACAGCAGGCGCCGCGCCCAACGCGCCCTGCTCACGCTCATGCCGCCGCCTCGTCCACTTGCGGACGCAGGATGGCGCGCCGCACGGCGCTGTGCAGCAGGATCAGGATCAGCGACTCGGAGCCTAGCGCAACGCCCACGGCAGCCCAGTAGCTCCAGCGAGGAATGAGCAGCAGGTTCGCGAGCGCATTCAGCGCTGTCACGGCGATCATGACCACCGTGACGTGCCGCTGCTGCCCCGCCGCGTACAATGCGTGCCCATCGAGCAGGTACAGGTAGGTCATGGGAAAGGCACACAGCAGGACCCGAAAGAGCGCGCTCGAGACCGCTGTCTCTGCCGTCCGACCGTAGAGGAGCGAGATGATCGGCGTGGCGAGCAGCAGGCAGGGCACGACCAGCAACGGGATCGCGACCCACAGGACCCGGCGCCCGCGCGTGTAGAGCGCGCGCAGCCGCGCCCGCCCGCCCGCCTCGCCGCTCGATCGGGCGAGCTCGGGAAAGAACGCATCCAGATAGCTTGCCGGGATCATACCCAGCGCCTCCCACAGCCGGTAGGCTGACCCATACACGCCGGCGGCGACATCGCCGTGCCAGTAAGACAGGACCAGCAGGTCGAGGCGGGTATAGAGCATGGTGACCAAGCTCGTCAAGGCAAAGGGAACCGACTCGCCCAGCACTGCGCGCCAGCGCTTCGCGAGCGCCGACCAGCGGGCGTGCACGTCCCAGCGACGGAGCACAACCGCATAAGCCGCGGCGCCCATCGTGCCGACGGCGCTGTAGGCGATCAAGAGCGCCTGTGCGCCGTACCCCCGCCACAGCATGGTCAGCCCGGCGAGCACGTACAGCGTCCGCGTGGCGAGGCCGATCGCGCTGCTCACCGCCATGCGCTGTCGGGCCTTGATCAGAGCCGTGGCAGCTGCGCTAAAGGCGTCCGGCAACAGCGATGCCGAGGCCCACCAGATCAGCACGCGGCTCTCCTCTGGAAAGAGGGACGCGACCAGCGTGTCCAAGGCGAGGACCGCGATCAGGACCGCGGCGAGCTTGAGCCCGAGCACTGTGCCCCAGATCGCCTCGGCGTCGAGCCCCTCTCTGCGCGCCAGCTCGCGAGTCGCGTAGGTGCTCAGCCCCAGGTCCGCCGCCGCGAGGGCGATCGCCTGTGCCGTCATCGCCAGCAGGTAGCGGCCCAGCGCCGCCAGGCCCAGCGCACGGGTCAGGCGCGCGATCAGCACCAGGTTCAGGACGCGCGCGCCCGCCTGCCCGATCAGCAGCGCCGCGGCGTTCACGCTGACCCGCGCCAGGGCGCGCCCGCCCCAGCCCTGCCTTGCACGCAGCTTTTCGATCACGGCAAGCCACCCGCCAAGTGCAGGTAGTCGAACCGCTCAAGGAACGTCGCTTCGTCGACCAGGCACCCGCGCGCCACCCAGACCAACACCTCCTTCTCGACGCCTGCGCCGCGCAGGAGGACGCGACGCGGGCCCTCGACCGACGCAAAGGCCTGCGATAGGCGCGCGCTCACGGTCGCCGGATCGAGGTACGCCAGCGCCACAACCTGCACTGCATCTGCCCCTGCAGCGCCTTGGGCGCACAGCTGCGGACCAGGCCACAACCGGTACTGGGGCCACGCCGTGCTCGCCGCCCACCCTCCGTAGTAGCGCAGCTGTCCCGCGATCTGGTAGTCCAGGGCAAAGACCGGCGTCTCCCGGTCCAATCCCAACGCCGCCCCCTGCCAACCCGCACCCTCCCAGCGCAGCGACGCCGCAGCCGAGCTCTGCGGCAGCGACGTGGGACGGAGCGTCGCCACGACGGTGCCCAGCCCATACATCGCGCTGACCGCCAGAAGCAGGAGCAGCACCGCGCTGCGCGCAGCGCGCCCGCGCGCCGCCTCGCTCCACGCAGCGAGCAGGTCGCCCGCGAGCACCAGCAGCAGGGTCACGCCGCCCAAGAGATTGCGCGGGCTATCCGCCCGGCTGAGCAGCACGGGGAGCACCAGGGCTGCAGCGGCGACCAGCAACAGCTGGCGCTGCGTCCTCCGCCAGCGCAGCACCCCCAGCGCCGCGGCGCACGCGAGCGGCGGCGTGAGGTAGCGCACGGCATGCAGCGCGTTGCCCGCCAACGCAACCTGTCCCCCTGCAAAGTGCGCCCACTGCCAGCGGAACGAGGCCCACGCGCGCGCGGCGTTCCAGGCGAGCACGGGCAGCAGCCCGCACGCGGCGATGCCGATCGCCAACCACGTACGCCAGTCTGCGTACAGGCGCCGCCGTCGCCAGAGCAGGAACGCCGTGACCGCCAAGCCATACAGGTAGGCGCTGTACTTGGTGTTGTACAGCGCTGCCATGGTCAGACCGACCGCTGCGTAGCGCCACGTCGGCAAGCGCGACGCGTTCTCCTGCCTTGCGCCCACCTCCCCAGCCGCTTCCCGCTGCATGCCGCCCTCGCCGTCGCGCAAGAACGGCGCCAACAACACGAGATTCGCCAGCAGCAGGACGCACTGCAGGGCATCGGTGTACACATAGCGTGAGACCAACAGGTAGGGCGCACCGGTCGCCACGAGTGCGGCGGCGATCAGGCCCGCCCGGCGCGAGAAGAGGCGGCGAGCGAGGAGATAGCTGAGCCACACGGCGCCGGTGCCCAGCGCAGCGTTCAGCCACCGGATGCCCGCCTCCGATTCGCCGCCCAGCAGTGTGCTCAGGCGCACCAACAACGCAACGCCTGCCGGGTTGTCATAGTAGGACAGCGCCAGGTGCTTGGACCACAGCCAGTAGTAGCTCTCGTCGCCGATCAGGCCCGCCTGTCCCAGGCTCAAGCCGCGCAGCAGGGCGCCGGCGAGAAGCACCAGCGCCAGCGCACCCACGTTGCGGCGCCACGCGATCGCACTCATCCCGCCTCCAGCGTAATCCGGTACGCGTAGCGCTCGCGCGGCGCCTCCAGCTCGATGTCGACGCCCGACCAGGAGAGATAGTAGGTCCCGCGCCAGTTGTACTGCCTGTAGCGCTCGCGCCCATAGTACACGGTCGCGGGGGGCTGCGCCTCGACACAGAAACGAAGGTCCCGATCCGGACTCTCGAAGCATCCGCGCGCAATGAACGCCGCCGATGGCTCCCAGATCCCGATCTCGTCGCCGCTCAAGGCCCGCCCCAGGGTGTCATAGTAGTGCGGAAAGCGCTGCGCGCCCTGCTCGTTCATGAGGTAGACGCGTGCCCAGTCGACCGTGAGTCCCGACAGATCGACCACGACGTCGATCATACCGCCAGGATGGACGTCATAGGTGTACACGACCTCGCCCAGCGAGGGCACAGGCCGATACTTGCGCCGCAGGAACTGGATCGGCGTGTCCGCAGTGTCGATCGCATAGCGCTTGACGAACCGCGTCCCAACCGTGGTGGGAGCCATCTCGATCTCGGCGTGGCGCGACAGGTAGGCAAGCCCATCATAGACGACGATCGGGCAGCCGAACCCGTACCCCTCTTCGACCAACGGGCGACCGCCGCGTACCCAGACCAAGCCCTTTTGGAGCCCCGCGATCTTGCCCACGTGCGGGCGCGTATCCGCGTACAAGCGCAGCGTCGTGCCCGCGATCGCCGGCGCCTCAAGGTAGGGCGCGTGGGGACCGAGCCAAAGCAGGAGGTGCGGCTCGATCAGCTCTGCCGTGAGCCGCCAGGCAAGGATCGGCGCGATCAGCGCGATCAGGACCCACGCCCACAGGCGCCGGCGCCACGGGATGGCACGCCCTTTCACGGCACCCCATCCGACAGTGCGCCATCAAGAGATGGCGCGCCATCAAGAGATGGCGCGGCTCCGCTGCGGCGTGCGTCGCGGTGGAACGTGGGCCACCCCACCGCTCCCAGAGGGCCGACGTCGCGGAGCACGTGAATCCCGTTGTTGGCGCCCACGACCACGTCCGCGCGCCCGTCCCCCTCCAAGTCACCGACCCACGGCGACGAGAAGACCGGATCGCCGAGATCGTAGGGGAAACCGGGCAGCGCGTCGCCGTCGGGCGTCCACCCGTAGAGATGCCCATCCTTCGAACCGACCACGACGTCCAGGCGATCGTCCCCATCCAGGTCCACGAGCGCCGCGGAGGAGATGATCTGGTCGCCGACTGCGATCGGCCATCCCGACAGCAACTGCCCCGCATCGTTCCACAGGTACATGCGCCCGTCCCACGCCCCGACGGCGATCTCGTACCGTCCATCGCCGTCCACGTCAGCGACTGCGGGAGAAGCCTCGATCGAGTACACGTTCCCGCCGGGCGGGTGCGGCGTGGGCGTCGGGCCTGGTTTCGGCCCCTGGCTTCGCACCGGGAACCCACTTCGTTCCTGTCCCGCCAGGTCCAGGACGTGCAGCCAGCCCTGGTCATCGCCGCAGATCAGCCACAGCTGCCCGTCTCCGTCCAGCTCTGCCAGCACCGGCGACGAATCGCTGTCCATCTCTAGCTCGATCGGGTACCCCGGCAGCAGCTCGCCCGTCTCGCGCCAAGCATAGACCCAGCCCCGCGAGATGTCGCCGGGCGTGAGCGTGGTCAGCGCCAGCACGCCCCCGTAAGCGGCTGCGGTGGCATCGGGCCACCCCTCGATCGGCTGGGGCCAACCGGGGACGGCTTTCCCCCGGCTGTCCAAGACGTGCATCCGCGAGGCGTCGCCCAACGCGATCCGGGGACCGTCGAGCCCCGTAGGCGAGGCCCAGATCGGGTAGCCGAGGTCGACCGGATAGCCCTCCGCCGCCCGTCCATCGGCGTGCCAGGCGTAGAGCTTGCCCGCTTCCGAACCGACCACGATCTCGGGCGCCCCGTCGCTGTCCAGGTCGATCAGCGCTGGGGAGGAAAAGAACCCCTTGCGGCTCCACTTGGGCCATCCGGGCTGTGTCTCTAGCGCGGCGTCGAGCAGGTAAAAGTAGCCATCCCACGAGCCGACGGCGATCTCGAGGCTGCCGTCGCCGTCCCAGTCCCAGGCAATGGGAGACGAGATCACGGCATCGTACGTCCGCCTGTAGCAGTGCCCTTTGCTGGGACAGCGTACCTGCTGCGCCACCGGGCGGCAGCTCGCCAGGCAGAGCGCCGCGCATACCACACACCACCTGTACCAACGCATCCGCGCTACCTTTCGGCGACGACGAGGGGAAACGAGAAAGACCCGCTCTGCCGGAGCCACGCCTTGCCCTGATGGACCCACCAGCGCGCGCCACGCCACACGCGGATCCAGCGTGGACGCAGCCCAGCCCGCTCGAGCGCGGCGTCGAGCTCGCGGGTTCCCAGGTGTCGATCGCCGCGCCCCGTGCCTGAGACCGGGATCCGGGCGATCGGGCTGTCCATGACGATCAGCCGCCCCCCCGGGCGGAGCGCACGGGTCACCTCGCGCAGCGCCGCGTCGAGGTCGCGCGCATAGTGCAGGCTGGCGTTCAGGATCGCGGCGCTCCACGCTCCGGCGCGCAGCGGAGGATGCTCGAGATCGCCCTGGACGAGCAGCAGGCGGTGCTGCGCCCGCTCCAGATAGGGCGCAGCTGCGCCCAGTCCGAAGGCGTCGTCCACGCTGGCGTCGACGGCAAGGGTGTGGTACCCGATCTGCGCCAGGCGGAAGGCAAGCCAACCCACGCCCGCGCCGAGATCGGCGACCGGTCCGGCGTCGGGCGGCGGGCCCTCAGCCTCGAGCAGACGCAGCAGCGCACGATAGCTTTCGCGGCGCACGCGCCAGTAGAGGGCTGGATAGCCGGGTGGAGAGTCGTGAGGGAGCGCCAGCAGCTGCTCGCGGGTCAATGGGCGCCAGCCCTCTCGCAGGCGAGCCTCGCGATACGTGCGCCCGAACGTGGCATACGCGGCGGCGCGCTCGGGCGGCAGCAAGGCGATCGCCAACCCGTCCACGGCATACCGCTCGCCGCACACGCCGCACGTCACGTGTGCGCCCTGCCCTACCGCCAGCGCGCCCTGGCAGCGCGGGCAGGCGAGCAGATCCACCCACCGAGCCAGGAGAGACCGTTCGAGCGCCATCGGCGGCTAGCGCGGTTGGCGGCGCTGCCCGCCCCCGGTCAGGAACGGAAGGCGCGCCAGCAGGTGCACGACCAGGCGATCGCGCCACAGCCCAACCTTGCCGCGCACCCGCTCGCGTGTCGAGACGGGCATGCCCGCCTGGATCTGTGCGTCCCGCCACTCGCTGTGGAACCAGCGGATGACCCTCCGGTAGAAGGGAGTGTTGTACCTGCCCGCCGCAAAGAGAAGCCTGTTCTCCGCCGTATAGTCCCAATCCAGCGACGCTGTGCCCCCGCCGGGCAAGCGGTGCTGCACCTCTTCATAGAACGCCGTGCCTGGCAACGGATAAGCGATCGTGGTGCTGAACGCATCGGGGCGCGTCTTCCGCAGCAGGGCAACCGACTGCTTGAGGTCATTCCACTCTTCGCCGGGGTATCCGACCATCATGTAAAAGTAGGTCTCGATCCCTGCCGCGCGACAGATCTCGGCGGTACGATAGATCTGCGCGACCGTCGTCCCCTTGGTCATCGCGTCGAGCACCCGTTGCGAGCCCGACTCTGCGCCGAAAGCGATCCGGCGGCAGCCCACCTCCTGCAGCAGCTGGACCAGCTCTTCGTCCACCAGGTCGACGCGCGAGAGACACTCGAACGGGATCGCCGCATCTCGCGCCAAGACGGCATCGTGCCACGCGCGCACCCAGCGGCGATCGATGCCCATCACGTCGTCGACGATGCGCAGCTGGTCCGGCTGATACCGCTCCCTGATCAGGCGCATCTCCTCAGCCACCCGTTCTGGCGCACGGGGGCGGTAGCTGCGCCCAAAGACGATCTTTTGGCACCACGCACAGTTGAACGGGCATCCCCGCGTGGCGATCAACGACATCGAGAAGAAGCCGTGCCGGCTGCGCCAGGCGCGTCGATAGGGCTCCAGGTCGATCAGGTCGCGCGCCGGCAGCGGGATCCCGTTCACATCCTCGATCAGGTCACGGCACGGGGTGCGCACGACCTGCCCCGACTGATCGCGATAGGCAAGCCCGGCGATCGCGGCGATCGAAGCGATCGCGCCGACCGAGGCGGTCGCGGCGACCTCGGTAGCCGGCGCATCTCCGCCACGCGCCAGCAGCGCACGCAGCAGCTCGACGATCGTCTCTTCCGACTCCCCGACCGTCACCACGTCGACCGGGTACAGGCCCCCATCCTGGTGCGCCAGATAGGTCTCGGGACGCGCCGTTGGATCCGCGCCGCCCATCACCACCGTGGCGCCGCGTCGCTTGGCGAGCGCGGCAAGGCGCAGCGCCGCCCGACGCACCGTCGCCAGGACGCCGAAACCGACGACCTTGGGCTGCTCACGCGCCAGGACAGCCTCGAACGCGTCGTCGTTCGTCTCAAACATGCCGTCGAATATGGCGACCCGGTAGCCTGCCGCACGCGCCGCCGCCGCGACATACAGGATCCCGAGCGGAAAGTAGGGCGTCATGAGACGCGACTCGACCGGGTCATCGCGCAGATAGAGCGGGTTGACGAGCAGCATATCGACAGGCAATGGCTCCTCCTGCTTGGATGCCAGCTAGGACGCAGATCGCGCCTGCAGCACGTCCACTCCTGACGGGTCCAGGCCAATCCGCTCCAGGCGCCGGACATACGCCTGGCGGATCTGCTGTCCGTGATCGACCAGATGGCCCTTGCACAGTTCTGGCTCAAAGGTCGCGGCGCCCGTTGCACACGCCGCCGCCTCCTGCGTGAGGCGCGCGATCTTGATCCGGCTCTCCCGGCGCTCCCACGCATCGCCCAGCCTGCCGGACAGCAGGCGTTCCCCAGACGTCTTGGCTGCCCGCGCCAACCGGCCCAGGCGCAGCACAGGCAGATCGCGATCGACGTCGAACGCATTGGGCAGGTACGCCCGCGCCCAGCCGTTCGCCTCGACGATCTTGCGATAGATCTCTAGGCCGTAGACCGGGACCATTTGCGCGAGCTCGTGCGCCGTGTAGAAGGACCGCGAGAACTGGTCCAGATGATCGCTGCTGATCAAGTAGTTGGGACAGATCGTCAGTTGCTCCAGTCTGCCCCCATACACCAGGAACAGGCACATGTACCGGGTCAGCCACACGCGATGCGGCGCTGCCACGATCAGGTAGTCGATGTCGGCGCCCCGCTCGATGTTGTTGACCGCCAACGTGCCCGTGATCGCCGCCATGCGCACAAAGGGCAAGCGGGCGATCGCGTGTCCGTATCGCACCCCCTTGTGCCACATCCGCGACGACGCCTCCTGGCGCGCGCGACGGACCGCAGCCAGGCCTTGCCGCCCGGGGAGCATGACGTACCCGTCCTGCGCAACGAGGCGCCCGCCCGGCAGGATGCGCGTCCGGAGGACATCTTGGACCTCCTGCAACGTCGCGGGCACCGAGACCAGGTAGCGATGTACTTCGGGCTCGGAAAGGGGGTAGTCAAAGACATCGGCATAGGCCACCGTCTGCAGGATCGCCTGCTCGATCGTCTGTGTGGAGGAGATCGCCCCTGCGTCCTCTGCGGAACCGCTTCTACCTGTGCCTCTGGACAAGACCTAACCGCTCCTTCTCAGGCCAGGAACCCACGTATGCGTGTCGTCGACCACGCTTGTGCGAGCGCGAACCCGGTCCCGGCGACGCACATCGCCCGTCCGGCGCGGATTGCCGGACATCGACGCCGACGATGGGTGCGATTATAGCACGGACCGGCGTCTTGCACCAATCGGATTGCTGTTTTGACAAGGACTTGGAAATGTGTTATAGTACCCGCGATGGGAAGCTCGTAGCGCCCGCTCCGAGATCGTGCCCAGGGACCCGGGGATGCTTCACGGGCGTGGGACTGGAAATGCCCATGTATGCCTACACAACTGTGCGCCCAGAAGCAACCATTCACAGTGCATCTCTGTCTACACGCACGTGACTGCCCTCACGCACACCGGGCTGTCGACGTGTTTCGTCTCCTTTGGTAGGGACCGTCCGGATCTTTGTGCGCCGTGACGATCTCGACCTCTTCAGTGGTCGAAGGCAGGCTGGACCGCGACAACAGACAGGAAGGACGGGAGAGACTATGAGCGAAAACGGCAAGGAGCCCCTCATCGAAGTCCGCGATATCAAAGTGTACTTTTTCCTGGATGAGGGCACAGTGCGGGCGGTCGAAGGCGTGACCTTTGACATCGAGCGGGGTAAGACGCTGGGCGTGGTGGGCGAGAGCGGCTGCGGCAAGAGCGTGACGTCACAGGCGATCATGCGCATTGTCCCGCCTCCCGGCGAGATCGTCGAAGGCCAGGTCTTTTTCCACCGCTACAGCCCCGACGGCTCTGTGGAAAAGATCGAGCTCACCAAGCTCGACCCCCGTGGTCCCGAGATCCGGAGCATTCGTGGCAACGAGATCGCCAAGATCTTCCAGGAGCCCATGACGTCGCTCAGCCCCGTGCACACGATCGGCAACCAGATCATGGAAGCGATCATGCTGCACCAGAAGGTGGGCAAGGAAGAGGCGCGCGAGCTGGCGATCGAGATGCTCGATCACGTTGGGCTGCCCCAGCCCCAGGACCGCATCGACGCCTACCCGCACCAGCTCTCCGGCGGCATGCGCCAGCGCGCCATGATCGCGATGGCGCTCTCGTGTCACCCCAGCCTGCTGATCGCCGACGAGCCGACCACGGCCCTGGACGTGACGACAGAGGCGCAGATCCTAGAGCTGATGAAGGGCCTGCAGGCCGAGTTCGGTATGGCGATCATGTTCATCACGCACAACCTGGGCGTCATCGCCGAGATGGCAGACAATGTGGTCGTCATGTACTTGGGCAAGGAGGTCGAGTTCGCGAGCGTCGACGACACCTTCTACGACCCATACCATCCCTACACGCGCGACCTCCTGCGCTCCATCCCGCGCATCGGGCGCAAGACCTTGGGCCAGCTCCACACCATCACGGGCGCCGTGCCCGACCCCTACAACATCCCGCCGGGCTGCCCCTACCATCCACGCTGCCCAGACTACATGCCCGGCAAATGCGACGTGGATCGCGAGATACCGTTCATCGAGGTCAAGCCCGGCCACTTTGCTCGCTGCCTGCTCTACGAATAGACAAAGGTGAGGTGACGCTATATGTCCGAACAGAAGGCTCCCAAAAAGCAGGACGTACTCCTCGAAGTCAAGAACCTGAAAAAGTACTTCCCCATCCGCAAAGGGTTCTTCAAGACCCTGGCTGGGTACGTCAAGGCAGTTGACGGCGTCAACTTTTTCATTCGTGCAGGCGAGACGATGGGTCTCGTGGGCGAGAGTGGCTGCGGCAAGACGACCACGGGTCGCGTCATCCTGCGCGCCTACGAACCCACGGCGGGCGAGGTGTGGTTCAAGGACCGCAACCTGGGACAGGTCAACATTCCCGATCTCGACAAGCAAGAGCTCAAGTCGCTGCGCCAAAACATGCAGATGATCTTTCAGGACCCGTACTCCTCCCTGAACCCCCGTATGACCCTGCTCCAGATCGTGGGCGAACCGCTGTTGGTCAACGGTGTGGCCAAGGGCAGCGAACTGCGCGATCGCGTGGCGGAGTTGCTGCGCGTCGTGGGCCTGCGCCCGGAGTACATGATCCGCTACCCGCACGCGTTCAGCGGCGGGCAGCGCCAGCGCATCGGCATTGCCCGCGCCCTGGCGCTCAACCCACAGCTGATCGTCTGCGACGAGCCGGTCTCTGCCCTCGACGTCTCCGTGCAGGCGCAGGTCCTGAACCTGCTGCAGGACCTGCAGGCCGAGTTCGACCTGACCTACCTCTTTGTCGCACACGACCTGAGCGTGGTCGAGCACATCAGCGACCGCGTCTCTGTGATGTACGTCGGCAAGCTGGTCGAGATGGCGAGCACGTCTGCCCTGTTTGGCAATCCCCTGCACCCCTACACCGAGGCCCTGATGTCGGCTGTGCCCAAGCCCGACCCGCGCTACCACGCGGAGCGCATCATCCTCGAAGGGGACGTCGCTGACCCGGCGAACCCGCCGCCTGGCTGCTACTTCCACCCACGGTGCCGCTATGCGGTCGAGCGCTGCCGACAGGAAGAGCCACAGCTGCGCGAGCTACAGCCCGACCACTTTGTCAGTTGCCACCGCGCAGAGGAACTGTCGCTGGTCGGGGTGACCGAGACGGTCGTCACCTACACCGGGTAGAGGTGCGGGCTGTCCGTGCCGCTCAATCGACAACCTGGATATCCTGTCGGTGCAAAGGGAAACTTGCCTCGTGCAAGTTTCCCTTTTCGTGTCACCCGCCAGCACACGGTTCTTGACAATCGAGAACCTTGTACCTATAATTCAAGTACCATCGAAGGAGTGAACGAACATGGAAGACATCACACCCAAGCTCACGGTAGGCGACGTAGTTGGCTACTTGCTCGCCTATCTCGGTTGGCTCCTGATCAGCGCTATGGGACTGATTGGGGTTTTTCTGCTGCGCAATGCCTGGAACATGCTTTGGCCCGCCATAAGCAGCAACAGGTGGCTGCTGCGACCGATCGACCGCTTTGGGTTGGTGTTCCTGGGACTGCTCTGGCTGGTCTATGTGATCTTTACCGAGCAGTACTTTCGCTCAGCGATCACGTTCTCTCGCTACCGCAGAATGAAGGAACAGCGAGATGTCCCGCTCCGGCAAGCAGGGCCACCCCAGTCACGGTTCTCAAAGCTGCTCAGGCGGGTGGGGCTTGACGTCTTGGCGAGTCGGTTCGTGTCCACCCTGATGGTGCCCATGGCCCTGGTCGTGATCTCGTACCTGATCGAGCAGTTATCGACCATGCTGCTGACACGGTAGCCCATCGGCCCAGATCCGGCGCGCGGCGTGCGCGTGTTCTGGCCCAGCCAACCGACACGACCCGCGCCTCTCATCCCTGCGCGACCTGGCATATGGGGCGCCAGCCGGGCAGCGTACCTATCGGGGCGCGGTCGCCGGATCCCAAGCGCGAGCGCGCCTTTTGTCATGGGCCCCAATCGCCACAGCGCCGGCAAGCGCGGAGGAGAAGCGGAATGCAGCACCTACTTTGTCTCGCCGACCTGTCAGCTGACGAGATCTGGCAGATCCTCAACACCGCACGCGACCTCAAGGCCGCCTGGAAGAGCGGAGGCAACGCGCCGCTTCTGTCGGGCAAGTCACTGGCGATGATCTTTGCCAAGCCCAGCCTGCGCACCCGCACCTCATTCGAGATGGCGATGGTCCAGCTGGGCGGACACGCCCTCTACCTCTCCCCGGACGAGATCGGCCTGGGCGAGCGCGAGAGTGTGGCCGATGTGGCGCGCGTGCTTTCGCGATATGTCGACGGGATCGAGGCGCGCGTCTACGCTCACCGGGAGATCGAGGAGCTCGCCGCCCATGCGACGGTTCCCGTGATCAACGGCCTGTCTGACTATGTCCATCCTTGCCAGGCGTTGGGTGACGTTCTCACCTTGTGGGAACATCGGGGCGAGGTAGGTGGCAGGATGGCCTTCATCGGCGACGGCAACAACGTCGCGAACTCGCTGCTCTACATCGGCAGCAAGCTGGGGATCCACGTTACCGTCGCCTCCCCGCCCGGTTACGAGCCGCACCCCGCCGTGATCGGGCTCGCACGCCAGCTCGCGCGCGAGAGCGGCGCACGGATCGACGTGACCCACGACCCCGTTCAAGCCGTTGAGGGAGCCGACGTGGTCTACACAGACGTATGGGCGAGCATGGGACAGGAAACGGAGGCCGAGCAGCGACGCATCGTCTTCCAGGGCTACCAAGTCAATGCGGCCCTCATGGCCCACGCGGCACCGGATGCGCTCTTTATGCACTGCCTCCCCGCCCATCGCGGCGAGGAGGTCACGAACGAGGTCGCGGATGGCCCGCACTCGATCATCTTCGATCAGGCCGAAAACCGCCTGCACGCGCAGAAGGCCGTGCTGGCGCTGTTGATGGCGTAAGCCGCGCCGATCGGGTCTTTCACGCGGAGGTAGACAAGTGGCTGGCAACCGGCGGGCGTACGACGGCGCGATCAAGCGCGCCGCAAACCTAGTCTGGAACAAGCACTGGTCCAGGGCGATCGACGAGTACAGCAAGGCGCTCGCCGAGTTCCCCAACGACCTCGCTGCCCTGACCGGGCTGGGACTCGCCTATGCCGAGACGCAGCAGCTCGAACAGGCCCTGTCGGCGTACAAACAGGCTGCGAACCAGGCGCCTGACAACCCCGAGGTGATGCAGCGCGTGGCGCATACCATGGAGCGGATGGCGATGTGGCGCCAAGCAGCCAGCATCTATGTGCGCGCCGCGGAGGCCCATCTACGCCTGCGCGATGTCCCTCAGGCGGTCGAGATGTGGCACCGGGCGGCAGTGCTCGATCCCGAAAACGTGGACGCGCATCGCAACCTGGGCAAGGCCTACGAGAACGACGGGGAACCGCTGCGCGCGGCGCACCACTATCTGGTCCTGGCGCGCGTGTCGGCTCGCCAGGGACAGCAGGAGCGAGCCCTCGAGCACGCCACCCGCGCCCACGCGCTTGCGCCGCGCAATGTCGAGGCGGGCGCCGTCGTCGAGGCGCTGCGCACAGGGCGCCCCCTGCCCGACGGGCCGACCGCCCGCTTGCAGCCCGACGCGGAGGGCAAGCGGACACTGGACAGCTTTGTCGTCTTTGAGGACATCGAGCTCGGCGTGGGCCGCATCCCCATCAGCAGCGAGCGCGCATCCCCCGCCGATATGCTGCGCGAGCACTCGCTGGCGCAGATGGCAGATGCGGTATTTGCCGAGGGAAGTACGCCAGACAACGTGCTCCTGGCACAGGCTGCCGACTATGCGGCGCGAGGCGTGACGACGCGTGCGATCGACGCGTACGTACGGGCACTGGACAAGGGCTCGGACAGCCCCGCCATCCGGTTCAATCTCGGTATGCTCTACCAGGACCAGGGCGACCATGCGCAAGCCATCACGCACCTCCGTCGCGCCTTGTCCGACCCGGAGTTTGAGCTGGGCGCGCACTTTGCGATCGGCGAGACCTATCACCGCTGGGATCGCAACGACCGTGCGCTGGAGCATCTGCTCAGGGTCCTCGCCGCGCTCGACGCGCAGGCGGTCCCAGCCCGCCACCTCGCGGCGCTCGAAATGACCTACGACAGTCTCCGTCGCCGGTACAGCGCTCAGCACAGCGAGGAGGACGCGCGCCGCTTGGCCCAGTCGATCATCTCCTTCCTGAGCGAGCCGGGCTGGGGACAGCGGGTGATCGAGACGCGCACACAGCTGGACAGCCTTGCGGGCGGCGCGCTACTGATCCCAATGGTCGAGGTGATCGGCGTCCCCGAGGCGCGAGAGGCGATGGCGGCTATGCAGCGCATCGCCGGCTATGTGCGGCAGAGCCTAAACTTCACTGCCATGGAGGAGTGCTTCTGGGCAATCCAGCACGCGCCATACTACCTGCCGCTGCACCTCCGCCTGGCGGATGTCCTGATCCACAAGGGCCAGCGCGATGAGGCTGTCGCCAAGTACGTTGCCATCGCCGAGTCGTTCAAGAGCCGCGGCGACCTGGACCGCGCCATCGCGCTGTATGAAGAGGCGCTCCGCACTGTCCCAATGGACATCGGCGTGCGCAAGCAGCTGATCGCGACCCTGCTCGAGGGCAGCATGCACGATGCCGCGATCGAGCAGTACATTGCCGTAGCCGATGCGTACTATCAGCTGGCACAGATCAACAAGGCCCTGGAGACCTACGAGGAAGCCCTGTCTGTCGCGAGCCGTGGCAGCCCAGACCGGCAGTGGGAGACCAACATCCTGTACCGGATCGGCGACATCCACGTACAGCGTGTCGACTGGGCACAGGCGGTGCGCGCCTACCGGCGGATCGTGGGCATCGACGCTGCCCAAGACCGGGCGCGCGTGCAGATGATCGACCTCTACTACAAGCTGCGCAACCCGGACCAGGCCTTGCGCGAACTGGAGGAGCTGATCGCCGTCTCTCAGGCCCGAGAGCAGCCACGCCAGCAGGCGCGCGTGCTCGTCGATGTGGCCAAGGCAGTCCCTTCCCAGCTGTCCCTGCACATCCGCCTGGCCAAAGCCTTCCTCGGGCTGCACATGAAGGCCGAAGCCCTGACCGAGCTGGACACCGTCAGCCAGCTGCAGCTGCAGGCGGGCCAGACCGGCGAGGCAGCCCGCACGATCCGGGCCATCCTCCGCCTGGCGCCCGCCGATCCGCACGAGTACGAGCGCCGCTTGGCCGAGATCGCAGCCATGTAGGCGCAGGACAGAGGGACGACCTGGGCGCGCGATCGGTCGTCCGGTGTGACGCGAACGGGGAGAGCACGATTGTTTGACGTAAGCTGGTTCTTTTCGAGGCTCGACTGGTGGGGCGTGCTGGACATCCTGCTGGTGGCCCTGTTGTTCTATTTGCTGTTGTACCTGATCCGGGGTACACAGGCTGTCCAGTTGATCCGCGGCACCGTGATCTTGGCATTGGCGATGCTCCTGATCGCCGGCGTGCTGCCCTTTCGCGCCTTCGGGTGGCTGGTCGAGAAGGGACTGCCCGCCCTCCTCGTGGCGATCCCGGTGATCTTTCAGCCCGAACTGCGGCGCGCACTGGAACGGCTGGGGCGCACAGGCACCTACCTGGCTACGCCCCGCGAGTCGTCGACTGCCGACGTGATCGACGACATCTGCACGGCCTGTGTCCGCCTGTCTGAGCGCCGACACGGCGCGCTGATCGTGCTGGAACGGACAACGGGCCTCGAAGAGTACACCGAGACCGGCGTTCAGGTGAACAGCCAGGTCACGACCGAGCTGCTGCTGACGATCTTTTACCCCAACACCGCCCTGCACGACGGCGCGGTGATCATCCGCAAGGGCCGGCTGGTCGCCGCTGCCTGTGTCCTCCCCCTCGCGAGCGGCGCCATCGCAGACCGGCAGATGGGCCTGCGACATCGCGCCTCACTTGGCGTGACCGAAGACACAGATGCCATCGCGATCGTGGTCTCTGAGGAGACGGGGATCATCTCTGTGGCACACGATGCGCGCATGATCCGCAATCTCGATGGCACCCGGCTGCTCAAGCATCTGCAGGCTCTCTACCCGCAGCCGAGGGAGGCAAGCCTGTCGGCCTTTGTACGGGATGTACGGGATCGGGTCGAGAACGTGCTGGGCGGAGACGAAGAGTAGAGCAGGCAGAGGGCAATCCTGCAGCGCGATAGACCGTGGAGGCTGGCGTCTTGCGAAGGTTGGTCAACGACATCGGCATGATCCTGCTGGCATTGGTGCTGGCGATCGTCGTCTGGATCGTCGCCGTACAAGAAGAGAACCCCATCATCGAGGGCGGCTACGACGACGCGATCCCGATCGAGGTCCGGAACCAGCCCGCGCACACGACCTTCCTGCCGGAGGCCTTTGAGGAACGCGTCGAGCTGCGGACGATCCGCGCCCCACAGAGCAGCTGGCGAGATCTGCGCACAGACAAGTTTGATGCGTGGATCGACCTGAGCGGGCAGGAGCCCGGCGAGTTTGAGGTGCCGGTCCACATCGAGTGCCTCGACGACAACGTGCGCATCATCGAGATCAGCCCCGCCAACGTCCCCGTCCGCCTGCGGCGCGAGATCTCGGCGACCGTGCCGGTGCAGATCCGGCTCTTTGGGTCGCCCTCCCTGGGCTACGAGTTCGGCACGGGCGAGATCTCTCCCGAGCAGGTCACGATCGTCGGGCCCGAGTCCCTGGTCGCGCAAGTCGTCAAGGCCACGGTCAATCTCGATTTGCGGGACCGCAAAGAGACATTTGTCGGTACGCGCAGGCTTGACGCGCGGCGAGGAGACGACGAGCTGGTCACCTGGGTCGACATCCAGCCGCCCACGGTCCAGATCACGATCCCGGTCGTCCAGGAGCTCGGGTCCAACGAAGTCGCCGTGCGCGCCGTCGTGGCAGGCACCGTCGCGCCCGGATATTGGGTCGCCGGCGTGGTCGTCGAACCGCCGCTGGTCACCCTGTTTGGCGATCCCGAGGCTGTCCGCGAGATCCAGGGCTTTGTCAACACACTGCCCCTGGACATCAGCGGCGCGACGAGCGACATCGTCGAAAACATGCCCCTCGACCTCCCGGAACAGGTGTCGACACTGGGCGTACAGGGCGTCAGGGTGACCGTCCAGATCGAAGCCCAGCCGGGCAACATCACCATCCTCCGCCAGCCCGTGATCCGTGGCCTGGGTACCGGCCTAGTCGCCACCGTGACCCCCGCCGAGATCGCTGTGGCCCTCAGTGGCCCCCTGCCGCGCATCCAGTCGCTGACCGACGAGGATGTCTTTGTGTATGTCGACCTGGTCGACAAGAACATCGGCCGACACCGCGTCCCGCTGACCTCGCTCGCGCCCGAGGGCCTGGAGGTCCTGTCCCTGCTGCCCGATGTGGCCGAGGTCGAGATCCGGCCGATTCCACCCACGCCGACGCCGACGCGCACCTCGACGCCGACGCCGACGCGCACGCCCACGCCGACGCCGGTTCTGACGGGCACGCTCGAGGTCACCGCCACGGTGACGGGCGCGAGCACTCCGAGCGCGACGCCCAGCGCCACGCCTGGCCCCAGCCCCACGCCATCCAGCACGCCGACGGCGTCGCCCCTGTCTGCAGCGCCGCCCCTGCCCACGGCGCCGCCATGCGTGTCGCTGCCCCTCGCGGCGCGGACGCCCTTGCCAACATCTCTGCGCACATCGCTAGGCGTAAAGACCGACCCGCCTGCGCGGCGCAGGCATGACCTAGAGATAGTCTGAGGACCTGATGCCAAAGCCGATTGTCGCCCTCGTCGGACGACCCAACGTGGGCAAATCCACCCTCTTTAACCGCCTGATCGGCGAGCGACGCGCGATCGTGTCCGAGGTTCCGGGCACGACACGTGACCGAATCTACGGTGACTGCTTCTGGAATGGCCTGTATTTCATCCTCGTCGACACGGGCGGGATCGAGATCCTGACGGAGCACCGCATTGCGTCGGGCGAACCGGCGGACCTCCTCTCCGCAGGATCCACGCACTATGTGCGCGAGATCCGGGCCCAGGCCGAGGCGGCGATCCAAGAGGCAGACGCGATTGTCTTTCTCGTCGACGTGCAGACTGGCCCTACCGCCGCCGACGCCGAGGTCGCGGACGTGCTGCGCAAAGCCGACAAGCCGGTGATCATCGCCGCCAACAAGGCCGATAACCTCGAGCGCTGGGACGACGCCAACGAGTTCTACGAGCTCGGCATCGGCCCCGTCTTCCCCGTCTCGGCGATCAACGGGCGCGGCACCGGAGACCTGCTCGACGAGATCGTCCTGTCTGTCCGGCAGGAGCAGGCGGAAGAAGAGGAGGAGGAGGTCGAGGAACGGGGCGTGCGGATCGCGATCGTGGGCCGTCCAAACGTCGGCAAGTCGTCGCTGCTCAACAAGATCCTGCGCGAGGAGCGGTCTATCGTCAGCCCCGTCGCGGGGACGACGCGCGACGCCGTCGACACCTACCTCGAGTGGGAGGGGCAGCCGATCGCGCTGGTCGACACCGCCGGCATCCGCCGCCGCGGCAAAGTGGACCAGGGACTCGAGTACTATAGCGTGCTCCGCGCCCTGCGTGCGATCGGTCGCGCCGACGTGGTCCTGCTCCTGATCGACGCGACCGAAGGCGTCACCGAGCAGGATGCGCACATCGCCGGACACATCCTCCAAGAGCACAAGAGCGTAGTCGTGATCGTCAACAAGTGGGATGCGATCGAAAAGGACACGCATACCATGGCTGCCTACACGGCGCACGTCCGCTCTGCCCTCAAGTTCCTCGACTATGTGCCCGTGCTCTACCTCTCGGCGCTCACGGGCCAACGGGTGAACCAGGTGATCCCGACTGCCCTGGAAGTGGAAGCAGCACGGCACCAACGGCTGACGACCCACCAGCTGAACAACTTGGTCCAAGACGCCATGTACCGGCACAGCCCGCCCTCGATCCGCGGACGCCGGCTCAGGGTGTACTTTGCCACGCAGGCCGAAGGGGCTCCGCCCGCCTTTGTCCTGTTCGTAAACGATCCCAAGCTCGTCCACTTTGGCTACGAGCGTTACCTGGAAAACCAGATCCGCGAGATCGTGCCTTTTCCGGGCACGCCGATCAAGATCATGTTCCGCACGCACCGTCCCAAGTAGGCGCCTATGTCTCGCACACGATCGCGGCAGCTGCCGCCCCTCGAATACGCCGCCTCCGTCCACCCGGGCCTAGAGGAAGTGACAGAGGACGAGATCGGGTCCGTGCTACGCGGCGCCCAGTCCGTCGCCAAGACCCGTGGCTGGATCGTCTTTCGCTATCCGGGCGACGCGGGGGCGCTCCTGCGCCTGCGTACCACCGAGGACGTGTTCGTGCTCCTCTACCGGACGGACAAGCTGCCGTCCAACCGATCGGGCGCCATGCCGCTACTGACCCGCATGGCGCGCGACAGCTATCACTGGGAGCAGGCGATGACCAGCCTCTACCAGACGCGCCGCTCGGTGAAACGCGTGACCTATCGCGTCATTGCCCAGATGAGCGGGCAGCTCGGCTTCCGCCGGCACGAGATCGGCGACGCCGTGATCACGGGCATCCAGGCACGTTGGCCCCGCTGGAAACCGGTCGTCGAGGACGCGCACGTCGAGGTCTGGGCCATCGTCCAAGGTGCGTGGGCGGCGATCGGCCTGCGCCTCTCAAGCCGACGGATGCGCCACCGTGCCTACAAGACAGACCACCGTCCCGCGTCGCTCCGCCCCTCGCTGGCAGCGGCAATGGTCCAGCTCTCCCAACCGCGCCCCGGGGATCGCTTCTGCGATCCGATGTGCGGGGCGGGCACGATCCTGGCGGAACGCGCCCTGCACGGGCCCTTCGGCGAGCTGGTCGGCGGCGACATGGATCCCGACGCACTCCAGGCTGCCGCCGCTAACCTGATGCACGTGCCCGCAGTGGGGCGCGCACAGGTCCTCCACCTGTGGGATGCGCGCGCCCTTCCCTTCCGTTCGCTCTCGCTCGACGTCATCGTCTCCAACCTGCCCTTCGGCGTGCAGGTCGGAACGCACACCGACAACGTGGCGCTGTACACCCGCTTCTTTCGCGAGATGGCCCGCTGCCTCCGCCCGGGAGGACGCGCCGTCCTGCTCAGCGGGGAGAAAGCGCTCGTGCGAGACCTGCTGCGCGACACGCCGGCGCTCCGGCGCGAGCGCGAGATCCTGATCGGCGTCCTCGGACAGGCGGCGCGGATCTATGTCCTGCGCAGACGGAGCGAGGATGCGCAGCAGGAGCCCTAGGCGGTCCCCCCGCGTCCGCCCCACCGCGACTTGAGCCCAGATCGGGGATCGGCGGTCCGGCGCGCGCCCCGCCCCGCGCCTGCACCCGCACACGCCCACGGAGGACGACCCTGCAATGCTCGACCAAGAGCGCCCCATCCCCTTCACCTGCACCCTCGACTGCGGAAGCCGCTGCGCGCTCGTCGCGCGCGCGCGGGACGGGGGCGGCATACGGATCGACACCCCGGCGGGCGAGCCCGATACCGTCCAACGCCCACGCCTCGTGCCGTGCGTCCGGGGGCGCGCGCACGGGCGCCTGCAGTCCGCGCGGGAACGGGTCTTGCACCCCCTCCGGCGCAGCGGTGCGCGCGGCGCAGGGGCGTTCGAGCCGGTCTCGTGGGACGAGGCGCTCGACACGGTCGCGACCTGGCTGAACGACCTGGCGCGCCGCGATGGCCCGACGGCAGTGCTCCACGCCACCGGCGCCGGGTCGATCTCGGGGCGCGGGTTCAGCGGCGGAGCCGCCTCGGAGCGCTTCTTTTCCTACTGGGGAAGCGTGACTGCGACCTCGGGCAACCTGAGCAACCACTGCGCGTCGATCGCCGCCGACTGGATGCTCGGCACGCGCGTGCCCGGCAGCGACCGGGCGACGTTGCTCGACGCCAGGCTGATCATCCTGTGGGGCATGAACCCTGCCGAGACGTGGATGGGGCCGAACACCGGGCACTATATCGCCGGCGCACGCGACCGGGGGGCGCACGTGATCCTGATCGACCCGCGCTACACCGACAGCGGGATCTTGGCCGATCAGTGGGTGCCGGTCCGGCCCGGTACGGATGCAGCCCTCGCCGCCGCCATGGCCTACGTCATGGAGCGCGAGGGCCTCGTCGACCGCGCGAGCATCGCCTCCATGACGACCGGCTATGAGACGTACCGGGCATATCTGTTGGGCGAGGGGGACGGCGCGCCCAAGACCCCGGCGTGGGCGGAGGCGATCACGGGCGTCCCCCGCCAGACGATCGCGCAGCTGGCGCGCGACTATGCCACGACGAGGCCTGCCGCGCTGCTCCCCGGTTGGGGGCCACAGCGCACGCTCCACGGCGAGCAATTCGCGCGTGCGGCGATCGTGCTGGCGTGCATGAGCGGCAACGTGGGCGTGCGCGGCGGGGGCTTGGCGAGCCTCGGCACGCGCGACGGCGGGATCCCGGCGGGCGCCCTGCCCCGCGGGCCATACGCGCCGGCGCGGCGCATCTCGGCGGTCACCTGGGCGCGCGACCTCCTCGAGGACCGGCTCGACCCGCCCGTGCGCATGGCATACGTGGTCGCCAGCAACCTGATCAACCGCAGCCCCAACACGCGCGCCAACGCGCGCGCCCTGGCGGCGCTCGACCACGTCGTCGTGCACGAGCCTTTTCTCACGCCTACCGCACGCTATGCCGACATCGTCTTTCCGATCTGCACCGACCTCGAACGCGCCGATCTCGTCACATCGTGGGGCTACGACGCGCACCTCTTTTACAGCCAGCAGGTCGCCCCCGCACAGGGCGAGGCGCGCACCGACTACTGGGTCTGTGCCCAGCTCGCCGAGCGCCTGGGTCTGGGCGCAGCGTACACCGGGGGCAAGACGGAGGGAGCGTGGATCGAGACCTTGCTCGAGGCAGGGCGCCTGGACGCCGGGCACCTGCGCGACCAGGGCATCCTGCGACAGGACCCTGAACCGCGCGTCGCCCTCGCTGCCTTTCGCGCCGATCCAGTGGCCCATCCCCTGCCCACCCCCTCGGGCCGGATCGAGATCGTGTGCCCGCAAGCCGAGGCGGCTGGACTGCCCACCATTCCGAGCTATGTCCTGGATCCGCCGCACCCCGCCGGCTACCCGTTGCAGCTGGTCACGCCCCACAGCAAGCTGCGCTCCAACTCGTGCCTGCACGCGAACCCTTGGCTGCAGGACCTGGAACCACACGCGGTGTGGATCCATCCCCGCGACGCGGCGGCGCGGGGGGTCGCACAGGGCGCCACGGTCGAGGTCTGGAATGACCAGGGCGCGATCCGGCTTCCAGCCAAGCTCACCGAGCGGATCATGCCCGGCGTCGTCTGCGTCCACCAGGGCACGTGGTACCGCCCCGGGGCAGACGGCGTCGATGAGGGAGGGTGCGCGAACGTGTTGACCGATCACGTCGCGTCGCCGAGCGGCGGATTGGCGACTCACTCGGCCTGGGTCGAGGTCAGGCAGGGACACTCGTGAGCCGGGACGCGTTCTGGATCGACCTCGCGCGCTGCACTGGCTGCCAAGCCTGCCGCATTGCCTGCAAGGATCGCGCTGGGCTGCCCGATGCGCTGGATTGGCTGCGCGTCGAGGCGCAGGAGGGCGGCGCCTATCCCCACCCCACGCTGACCTATCGCGTGGTCCACTGCTTCCACTGCGCGGCGCCCGCGTGCGCCGCTGCCTGCCCGACGGCGGCGATCGCGACCCGACCCGGCGGGTGGGTCCAGATCGACGCCGCCCTGTGCATCGCCTGCGGCGCGTGCGTCGAGGCATGTCCCTTTGGCGCGATCGTGCTTGACGGCGCCGCGATCAAGTGCGACGGCTGTGGGGATGAACGCGAGCGGGGCTGGGACCCAACGTGCGTGCGCGCCTGCCCGATGCGCGCGCTTTCCATCGCACCGGCCGACGCCCTCCTCCCCGAGCGGCGGATCCCAGACCCGACGTTCGACGACCAGGGCATCGGGCCCGCCGTCGTCTACCTGCGGCGCGCACCGGGCGAGACGTGAGGCGCGCCCTCAGCGCCGCCGGGCAAGGCCCGCCTGCGCCGCCTCGATCACGGCATCGAGCGGGATCACGTCGCGCTCGTCCTGGTCGCGCCACTTGGCCTCTACGCCTCCCTGGCTCAGGCTGCGCCGGCTGACCGTCAGCCGCAGTGGACACCCGATCAGGTCGGCGTCGTTGAACTTGACGCCCGCGCTGGGACCGACGCGATCGTCGTACAAGGTCTCGAGCCCGGCAGACGACGCCCGCTCATACAGCGCATCCGCCTCTGCCTGCTCCCCCTCGTCCCGTACCAGCGACACGATGTGCACCTGGTAGGGCGCCACGCTGGCGGGCCAACAGATCCCGTGCTCGTCGTGGTGTTCCTCGACGACTGCCGCGATCAGCCGCCCTACGCCGATCCCGTAGGAGCCCATGACGATTGGGTGCTCCACGCCATCGGCGTCGAGATAGTGGATCCACGCCGGGCCCGTGTAGCGCGTGCCCAGCTTGAAGCAGTGGCCCAGCTCGATGCCGCGATCGACCTGCAGCGCGCCCTTGCAGCGCGGGCACCGCTCGCCCGCGCGCGCCAGGGCAATGTCGGTCACGACCTCGGCGGCAAAGTCGCGCCCGTACTCGACGCCTGTCAGGTGGTAGCCCTCCCGGTTGGCGCCGACCACGTACCCACCGCCGAGGTGCACCGAGTCGTCGGCGATCACGCGCGCGCCGCGCACGCCGATCGGCGAGGCATAGCCTGGCACCGCGCCCACCGCGCGGATCTCGTCCGCTTCCGCCGCGCGCAGCGCCCCCACTCCCGCCGCGTTCGCCAGCTTGACCTCGTTGACCTCTAGGTCGCCGCGGATCACGGCAAAGACCAGCTGGGGCGTCTCCTCCTCGGTCGCAAAGAACACTGCCTTGAGGGTCTGCGCCGTGGGCACGCCGAGGTAGCGCGCCACGTCCTCGATCGTCTTGCAGCCGGGGGTCGCCACCGCGACGGGCGCCTCCACCGCGGGCCTGGGCTCGAGCGGCGCCTTGAGCGACGTCGCGTGCTCGGCGTTGGCGGCATAGCCGCACTCTGCGCAGAACACGATCGTGTCCTCGCCGTCCGGATTGGGAAGGATGAACTCGTGCGAGGCCGATCCGCCCATGATGCCGCTGTCCGCCTCGACGGCGATCGGGTCGACGCCACACCGCGCAAAGATGCGCCGGTAGGCGGCAAGCATGGTCGGGTAAAAGGCCTCCAAGTCAGCCTGGTCCACGTGCGCGCTGTAGGCGTCCACCATCGTGAACTCGCGGACGCGGACCAGCCCGCCGCGTGGCCTTCGCTCGTCGCGGAACTTGGTCTGGACGTGGTAGACCAGCACGGGCAGCTGGCGGTACGACTCGACCTCGCGATCGAGCAGTTGGGCAAAGACCTCCTCGTGCGTCATCGCCAACGCCATGTCGCGTTCCGTCCGGTCCTGCAGGCGGAACAGGGTCCTGTCGAGCGTCTGCCAACGCCCGCTCGCCTGCCAGACCTCCGCCGGATGCAGGACCGGCATGAGCATCTCCTGTGCCCCGATCCCGTCCATCTCGGCGCGCAGGATCGCCTCCATCCGGACAGCCACGCGCTGTCCCAAGGGCAGCAGCGTGTAAATCCCGGCGCCCAGCGGGCGGATCATGCCCGCGCGCAAGAGCAGGCGATGGCTCGCCATTTCTGCGTCCGCCGGCGTCTCGCGAAGCGTACGTCCAAACAGGCTAGAAAGACGCATTGGGGAGTTCCTTTCAGGTTCCGGTGGGCGCGAGGTCGCCCTGCTAGCCAGGCAAAACGTGCCTGTGGGCGCGCCGGGGATCCGACACGCCCACAGGCCAAAGCGGGAAGGGATCAGCCCGCGCGTACGACCCGCTTGGTCCGCTCAAAGCGTCCCACCAGGTCAACCGGGATCCGGCCCTCGATGCGCGTCCCCTCGCTGTCGTGGGTCTCCTGCTCGATCAGGCCTCGCTTGTGGTACAGATCGACCAGATCGCCCCGGCTGTAGGGGATCGTCACCGCGAACGGGACCATGGCTTCCTCTAGCTCTTCCTCGATCCGGTCGAGCAGGGCGGTCATGCCCTGCCCGCGCAGCGCCGAGATCGGGACGGCATCGGGGTAGGCGTCCAGCAGCGCCGTCAGCCGCTCCGGGTGTGCAAAGCGATCGATCTTGTTCAGGGCATTGATCGTCGGCTTGTCGACGGCGCCGATCTCGATCAGCGTGTCGTGCACCGCCGCTACCTGCTCGCTGACGTTTGGATGCGTGACGTCGATCACGTGGACCAAGAGGTCCGCCTCGAGGACCTCCTCGAGCGTCGCCCGGAACGCTGCCACCAACTGGTGAGGCAGCTTCTGGATAAAGCCCACGGTGTCGCTGATCAAGACCTCGCCCCCGCCGGAAAGGGTCGCCCGGCGGGTCGTCGGGTCCAGCGTAGCAAAGAGCATATCGGCAGCCAACACGTCCGCCCCTGCGAGCGTGTTGAGCAGCGTCGACTTGCCGGCGTTGGTATAGCCGACCAGCGAGACCACCGGCACGCCTTCGCGCCGCCGCCGCTCGCGGTAGCGCAGCCGGTGCGCGCGCACCTTTTCCAGCTCGTCCTTGAGGAACGCGATCCGCGTCCGGATCCCGCGGCGGTCGATCTCGAGCTGCGTCTCGCCGGGGCCACGCAGGCCCACCCCGCCGGTCGCGCCGCCCGCCCGCCCGCCCGCCTGTCGCGCCAAGTGCGTCCACGCGCGCGTCAGGCGCGGCAAGCGATATTCAAGCTGCGCCAGCTCGACCTGGAGCGCGCCTTCCCGCGTCCGTGCGTGTTCGGCAAAGATGTCGAGGATCAGCGCCGTGCGGTCCAGGACCTTGATCTCGCCTTCCTCGCCGAACGCGCGTTCGATCTCGCGCTGCTGCCGGGGCGACAGTTCGTCGTCAAAGACGATCGTATCGTATTCGAGCTCTTCGCGCAGCGCGATCAGCTCCTCCAGCTTGCCGGCGCCGATCAACGTCGCCGAGTGCGCCGCGCTGAGCTGCTGCCACTCGCGACCGACGACCTCCAGGCCCGCCGTGTGCGCCAGCGCAGCCAGCTCGTCGAGCGAGTCTTCGACCGTCCACCGTGCGCGTTCGCCGCGCAGGTCAACGCCGACCAGGAAAGCTCGTTCCACAGACTGTGTTTCGTGCAAAATCATCCCTCCACGTTCCCGCGCGGTCGGCGGCTCTCTTGCCCCGCGCGGTCGGCGGCTCTCTTGCCCCGCCCGACCGTTGAGCGGTCCCGAATGGTCCATCGCAGTACAAAGGTCAATGGTGCAGACGCCGGTGTCCGGCTAGCACGTCCTTCGACGCATCGCCCTGATCCTCCTCAGCCGCGGCTACAGCGCCCGCTTCCGCGCCACCACGGTCAGCTCTCGCTTGACAGGTCCTGCTCGCCCTCGTGCTGCGTGGGCAGCTCGCGCGCCAACTGCTTGATCGGGACCTTGATCACGCGCCGGCAAAAGTGACACTGTGCCGGGTAGTGCCGGGGATGCTCGTCGGCATGCTCTGCCAGCCACGCCGCCACCGCATCCATGTCGAGTGCAAAAGACTTGCCACAGTGGAAACACTTGACGTTCGACATCTCGCTCTCCTCTCCGCGCAACGAAAAGGGCCGTGAGCACACGCGCAGCCCACGGCCATGGTTCATCGAGGTACGTCCAACCCGCATGAAAAATGGCTGTGGGGCAGAACCGCCCACAGCCACTCGATTCACAGACACCAGCCCGAGGGAACATACCCTCTGCCCGGCGGATACGACGTGAATGAATGGGACAGGCCCCTCTCGGCCTGTCTCAGCAGGCGTTTCTACTCCTGCGGCTCCAACACAACGCCATCTGGCCAAATGCGGATCATCGTATCCAGTCCCTTCCCTCGGGATCGCGTTTTTCATCAACGCACTCTAGTATAGCACAGCATGGCTATCCCGTCAAGACTCCGACGACCCGCATCCACCGCAGATCCCGGCGCAGCGCGCGCCACGTCGCCTCCACCTCCCTGCGCTCCGCCTCGGATGGCTGCCCGGCGCCATAGCTAGCTCGCTCGTAGGCCCTCGTCACGGCGTGCACGCGCGTCTCGGCGCGCGCCAGGAGCGCCGCCGCGTGCGCCGAGCGCCAGGGCCAACGCGCCCTGCGCCGCCGCAGCGCGTCCAGGAGCAGCAGCGCGTACTCGGCAGGGGTATGGCTGGGACGCCTCCTGGCGCCCAGCCGCGCCCCCAGCCGCGCCATGTCACGGTAGCAGAGCGCGACCGCCGCAGCAGTCGGCAGCTGGCGGCGTCTGCGACGCCGGGCGAGGCACAGCACAGAGGCCCCAATCAACGCCAGGACGCCCCCTGCGCCAGCGTACGCCCACACGCGCTGCGCACGCCAGACCCGAGACCACCACACCCGTACCGTCACGTCCCAGGGCCGACGAGGGAGCGGCGGCGCCTGCGGCGTCGGCTCGGGCGCGGGCGCTGCTTGCGCTGCCCGTTCAAAGGGCTCGAACGCCGCGGTTGGCTCGAAGGCGATCCACCCATACTCGGGGAAATAGACCTCGGGCCACGAGTGACCATCCGCCTCGGTGACCTGGTAGCAGCCGAGATCGACGTCGAACGCGCCCATGGCATAGCCTACCGCCAAGCGCGCCGGGATGCCAGCTGCGCGCGCCAGGACCACGAACGCCGACGCGGCATAGTCACAGTAGCCGCGCTGCAGCTCGAACAGGAAATAAGAGACCACGTCCGCGCCTGGCGGGGGCGTGGGCACCGTCAGGTCGTACGGGATCTGGCGCAGGTAGCCCTGGATCGCCAAGGCGCCGTCGTATGGCGTGGGCGCGTCGCGCGTGATCGCCACGGCGAGCTCGCGCACCTGGGCGGGCACCCCATCGCCCAGCGCCAGGTACCGCGCGGACAGGTCGGGCGGATAGACGTCCGTCGCAGCGCGCAGATCCGCCGCTGTCGGGTCGGGCACCTCGGACCAGACGACATACGCCGCAGCCATCCCCTCCAGCCCAACCAGGTCGCCCGGCGCGCGCAGGCGCCGCGACACGGGCTGATCGACCGCTGCCGGCTCTCCCACCGCGTACAGCGTCCTCCCGTGTGGCGCGCCGATCGCATACCGCTGCCGGAGGGAAACCGTACTGCTGGCCGTGCCTGCGACGAGCGGGCTGTGCGCGGAGGCCGATCGCACATAGCTCGGGCCGTTGGTCCACGACCGACCGGTGTACGTGTCGTACGTCACGCCCCGCCAATAGTACTGCGGCCCGATCCGCACCTCGCCCAGCGGAGTCTCTGCCACAGATGGCGGGGCGGCATCGATACACACCCCCATGACCTGCTGGCGCCTGAGCGCCGGGTCGCCGCCCAGCAGGTGCGCGCGCGGGAGTGCAGCGGAGCCCAGCCCGCGATCCGGTCTCCCGTCCCCAACGCCGGCGCTCTCGGGCGCGTCGCCCGGTTCGACGCTCCCAAAGAAGCGCTCCAGGGCCTCTTCCAGCGCCGCTTGCGGTTCGCGGATCGCGTCGTACAATGCCCGTGCGAGGCGCGGGATCTCGACCACGGGCGTGATCAGCGACAAGACCAACACGCCGGCGGTCACCACGACGGCGACTTGGCCGACGTCAAAGCGGATCTCCGGCGAGTAGTCGATCCCGTCTCGCTCCCAGCGCTGCTCCTGCACCCGCAAGTACACTGCCGGCAGCAGCAGGAGCAGACAGCACACGTAGAGCAGCACCCAGCCGACCCCGCTGCCCGAGAAGTAGCTGCTCGTGCCCAGCACACACCCCAGCGGCAGGAGCGCGAGCAGGGGACGCCCCCGCCGCGCTGTCCACCACCCCGCCCACGCCGCGCAGCCCCAGAGCAGCAGCGCAGAGACGACTGCAAAGGCGACGGGATGGGGCGCACCATCGCCCGTCACGAGCCCTGCTGCCCACGCCGCCATGCGCTCTCCGAGCGTTGCCAGGCGGAGCGCGCTCTCGCGCCAGAGGGGAAGCTCGGGTCGGGGTGGCTCCAGGCCCCCGGCGCGCTGCCAGGCCCACGCCGTCCACGCCCACAGCTCGCGCCACGCAGGCGCAAGGGGCGGGAGCACCCGTCCCACTGCCTGCCCGACGTACAGCGCTCCGCCGACAGCCGAGATCGCCGCAGCCCAGCCGCCCGGCAGGGGGAGCGCGACCAGTAGGGCCACGAGCAAGAGGCTCAGCGTGCTCGCATACAGGTAGATCAGGCTGCCTTCGACCCACTCGCCACTGACCACGCCCGCCGCCCCGGCGCCCACTGCCGCGACGAGGAGCGCGCTCGCGAGCCAACCGATGCGCGGGCGCAGCTGCCCGTCCGCTCGTGCGGCGCGGCGCGACACGCTCACCCCTCCTCGGGACGCCGCACGACCACGGCGCGTCCCAGCGGGCTGACCTTGAACTCCCAGTACCCGCGCCTGCGTGCTGGCGCCAGGGGAGGGAAGGGATGACCTTGGCGGATCACGTGCACCGGCACGCCGGCACGGGCGAGCAGCGCGCGCGCCCCCTCGACCGGTCCCGTGACAGCCGTCGCGCCCTCTGCGCGCGCAAAGGAAGGCGCGTCGAGGAGCACGGCACTGGGCGCGCGCCCCGACCGGGTCAGCGGCAGGAGCACGTCGACCCAGGCGACCGGGTCTGCGCCCACACCGACCGGCGCGATCAAGAGCACAGACGTCCCGTACCCGAGGCTGGGCCTCAACCGCCGCAGGACCTCTGCCAGGGGACGCGCGCCGCCTGCCTTTGCCGCCGCCAGCGCGCGCAGGATGCGCCACAGCTGCGCCTTGCCGCGCCCGGGCGGCACGTAGACCAGATCGGCCCCGTACGCCAGCAACCCCACGGCGCGTCCTTCGCGCAGCGTGCGGTCCGCCAGCGATGCGGCGAGGATCACGCCGTACTCTTCGGTGGACTCGAGCCCCGTGCCCGCTTGGACGGCGCGATCCAGGTCGAGCACGATCCACAGATCGCCCGAGATCGCCGCCTCGGGCTCGCGCGCCATCAGCGCACCGCGATGGGCGGTCGAGGGCCAGTGAACGTGGCGCAGCGGATCGCCGGGAAGGTATTGCCGCGTGTGCGAAGCGTCGATCGTCTCCTCACGCCTCCGTCGCGGCGCGCGCTCCACCCCGCCCGCTTGCCCGCGCGGCAGCGCGATCTCGGGCAGGGAGACGACCGGGGGATGCACCAAGATCGCCTCTCGTTCGTCATGCTGCAGGCTGACGGTGCAGACGCCAAAGGGATCGCTGATCGAGAGCGACCACGGGCCCAGCGTATACACGCCGCGCCGCGTGCACACCTGCGCCGTCGACCACGAGACGCGGCTGTGCGCCGCACAGCTCGCCACGCGATCGACCGCATAGCCCGGCAGGTCCGACGCATCGTGGACCTCCGCCCACAGCACCGGCAGCCACGACCCGTTCTCCAGCGTGAACCGCTCTTCCAGGCGGTCGCCGACCTGGACCCACCCGTAGCGCAGCTCGCGGCGCGCGCGCACCTGCAGCGCCATCTCTCTCGCCCAGACGACCGCGACGGCAGTCAGCCCACCCATCGCCCACAGCAGCGCGATCCACACCCTGGACGGATAGACGACCTGGACCACAACCAGGACGAGGGTCAGCAGCGCGGGCCAAAGCGTGTTCACGCTGACCGTCGCGCCGGGACGCGCCTTGGCAAACGAGCACCTCAAGAGTGACATGGGGCACCTGGACGCAGGATACCGGACTGCCGCTCTATTCTAGCACGACACCCGGGCCAAGTCCAGCACCATGTGACAAAAGTCGTATCGCCAAACCCGAGACAGTGGTAGAATAATGTTCGAAAGACAGACTCGCCGAATGCAGACGCACTGTGTGCGTGCAGCGGGGGAACCAAGACAGGGCGAATCGCCCCAGGCAATCTGGCGGCATAGGGTCACCTCTCTGACCCGAGCCCAATAGCTAACCTCGTAGGCGCAGCAGCAGGTCACCGCGAGAGGATAGGGTGCCCGACGTAGTACAATACTACATCATGCTGCAGGAGGCTGACAATGGACTTCGAAGGGTACGTAGGATATCTGGAATACCGCGAGCGGATCAAACGCGCCGAGCACGCGGCGACCAACCAGTGGCGTTTCCGGAACATCAAGAGCCCGGAAACCAAGTTCCTGACCGCAGTTGTGACCAGCGTACTGGGACTGTTTATCCGCTGACATCCGCACCTAGGTGTGCACGTCTTGGAATCGCGAATCCCCACATTGCTGTGGGGATTCGTTTTTGTGTCACGCCCCGCTAGGTGCTACAATGGACGCCAGAAGCAGAGCATCTGCCCATCCGCGCCGTAGAGAGGAAAGTCCGTGCCCGACGTGACGCTCAAGCCAGGCAGAGACAAGGCGATCCGCAACCGGCACCCGTGGGTCTTTTCCGGCGCCATCCAGCACATCTCGGCGGACGCACAGGACGGCGCGATCGTCACCGTGCGCGATGCGCGCGGCGCCGCCCTGGGACATGGCTACCTCAACCGCCGCTCCCAGATCGTCGTCCGCCTCTTGAGCTGGGACGCCGACGAGCCAGTCGACGAGGAACTGTGGGCGCGCCGCCTCGCCGCCTCGATCGCGCGCCGCGCCGACCTAGCGGCGGATCCGGCGACGAACGCCTACCGCCTCGTCCACGCTGAAGCCGACCTGCTCCCAGGGCTGATCGTCGACCGCTATGCCGACTATCTGGTGGTCCAGTGCCTGACCCTGGGCATCGCGCAGCGCAGGGACGGGATCGTCGACGCGCTGCGCCGCCTGACCGCGCCTGCCGCGATCTATGAGCGGAGTGACGTCGACGTCCGCGCACAAGAAGGGCTGCCAGAGGCTAGCGGCGTGCTGTACGGCGATCCGCCGCCGCCCGAGGTCGAGATCCGCGAGCACGGGCATCGCTTCCTGGTGGACATCGCGGGGGGGCAGAAAACGGGGTTCTATCTCGACCAGCGAGAGAACCGGCGCGCGCTTGCCGACTATGCCGCCGGGCGCGAGATGCTCAACGCATTCTGCTACACCGGGGCGTTCAGCGTCTACGCTGCCGCGGCAGGCGCCGGGCCGATCACGCACCTCGAGACGTCGGCGGACGCGCTCGACTGGGCGCGCCGTCACATGCGCCTCAACGGACTCGAGCGGCGCGGCGACAGCTATGACAACGGCGACGCGTTCCAAGTGCTACGCCGCTACCGCGACCAGGCGCGCGCCTACGACCTGATCGTGCTCGACCCGCCCAAGTTCGCGCCGACGCGCAGCCACGTCGCGCGCGCCGCGCGCGCCTACAAGGACATCAACCTCCTGGCGATCAAGTTGCTCCGTCCGGGGGGCATCCTGTTCACCTTTTCCTGCTCGGGCGGGATCGACGCGGGGCTCTTGCAAAAGATCGTCTTTGGGGCAAGCGTGGATGCCGGGCGCGACGTACAGATCGTGGACGTACTCTCACAGGGGGCGGATCACCCGGTGCTGCTCTCGTTCCCCGAGTCGGCGTACCTCAAGGGCCTCGTCTGCCGCGTGCTCGCATAGTGGCCCTACTCGTCGTCGATCGGCGCCTGCGGCGACTCGATCTCGACCACCTCGCCGTGCACGTTGACGATCACGCGGAAGCCCATCATGCCCAGCCACGGCTTCCACTGCTCGGGGTCGGCGCTGCGGAATGCCTGGTCAAAGTTCTTGAGCGCCATGTCGATCGAGGCTTTGGTAAACAGGTCCTCGCGCCCCAGCAACTGGAGCACGCCTTCCACGATCTGGTCTTGCATGCCCGCCATCTGCTCGCGCAACTGGCGTAGTACCTCATCGTCGACCGTGTGTGCTTCGACGTGGCGCCGAAAGTCGCCATCCGGGATGACATAGAACGCCTCGTCGCCCAGGTAGACGACGTCGACGTCCTCGCCCGCTTCGTTCTGGATCAGCCCAGAAAAGATGGCTCGCTGCTGTTGTCCTGCCACCTGCGATCCCTACTCTCCGATGGCGCGCCCAGACGGTTCGTCCCCGTCGTTGGAGCGCGTCCGACCATACTACCGTATCATACACGCCGCTCGATCACTTGTCAACTCGTGCGATTTGATGTATAGTAGTCTGTACTACTCGCCCACGCCAGGAGGATAACCGTGAAAACCGTATATGTCACCTCCATGCAGGACTTTGCCGGCAAGACCTCGGTCGTGCTCGGCCTGGGCAGGCACTTGCAGCGGGACGGGTTCGTCGTCGGATATATGAAACCCCTCTCCACCCAGGTACGTGAGACGTGGTCGCTCGGCGCACGGCGACCGATCAGCCTGGAGGCTGTGATCCAGGATGCCGAGTTCGTGCGCGAGGTCCTGGGGCTGGGCGAGGCCCTGCCCGACATTGTGCCGATCGCCCTCACGCCCCCCCTGGTCAAGGAAGCGATCCAGAACCCGCAGGGCGTGGATGCCGTCGCCAAGCTCGACGCTGCGTACGCGCACGTTGCCCAAGACAAGGACGTGCTGATCCTCGAGGGGAGTGGACACCCGCTCAAGGGGTCGCTGCTCGGCCTCTCTTCTCCGCAGGTGACCGAGCGCCTCGACGCACGCGTGATCGTCGTGCTCAAGTACGACAACAACCTGTGCATCGACAGGGCTGCCGGGCTGCACACGATCTATGGCGACCGCCTGATGGGCCTGGTGATCAATGGCGTGACGCGCCCCAACATCCGCTTCGTGCACCAAGTCGCGCGCCCGGCTCTCGAGGAGCGCGGATTGCCCATATTTGCCGTTGTCCCCGAAGAGCACTTGCTCTCATCGGTCAGCGTCAGCGAGCTGGTCGAGAACCTCGAGGGCGACGTGGTGTGCTGCGAAGACAAGATGGAGGCGCTGGTCGAGTACCTGATGGTCGGGGCAATGACCGCCGGCAGCGCGTTGACCTATTTCCGGCAGCGACCCAACAAAGCCGTGATCACGGGCGGCGACCGCCACGACTTGCAGCTCGCGGCGCTCGAGACCTCGACGCGCTGCCTGATCCTGACCGGCGACCAGCAGCCGAGCAGCGTCGTCCTGCAGCGCGCCCAAGAAGTCGAGGTGCCGATCATCGTCGTCAAGCCCGATACGCTGACCACGCTGCGCATGGTCGAGCCGATCTTTGGCAACACCGCCATGCACCAGCGCCGCAAGAGCGAGTACTTTCAGGACATCTTTGAGGAACGGTTCGACTTTGCGCGGTTCTACGCTGCGCTGGGACTGAAGGCCTAGCGCTCGCGCACGCCGCAGAACGCAGCGAGCGCGGAGAGACCGTGACCATGCCGGTCTGGCAGGCGCCGCGCGTGTCTGACATCTTGATGCCGTCACGGAGGACGCGTCTGTACGCCGGACGCGTCTTCCTCTGTCACGAATACCTAGAAGGAGTGCGAAATGTCTGCAATCTGTAACATCATCGGTCGCGAGATCCTCGACTCGCGGGGCAACCCCACCGTCGAAGTCGACGTCTGGCTGGACGACGGCGCCACGGGCCGCGCAGCCGTTCCCTCGGGCGCCTCGACCGGCGTCCACGAAGCGGTCGAACTGCGCGATGGCAATGCGGCGCGCTATGGGGGCAAGGGGGTCACCCAGGCGGTCGAGAACGTTAACACCATCCTCGCGCCAGAACTGATCGGTATGGAAGCTACCGACCAGGAGGGCATCGACGCCGCCATGATCGCCCTCGACGGCACGCCCAACAAGGGCAAGCTGGGCGCCAACGCCATCCTGGGGATCAGCCTTGCCGTCGCCAAGGCGGCAGCCCTCTCGGCGGGCCTGCCCCTCTTCAAGTACGTCGGCGGCACGCAGGCTCACGTCCTGCCCGTGCCCATGATGAACATCCTTAACGGGGGCAAGCATGCCCTGAACAGCACCGACCTGCAAGAGTTCATGGTCATGCCGGTCGGCGCGCCGACTTTCCGCGAGGCCCTGCGCTGGGGCGCCGAGATCTACCAAGCGCTGAAGGGCGTGCTCAAGGCCAAGGGCTATGGCACCAACGTGGGCGACGAGGGCGGGTTCGCCCCCTCGCTCGGCTACAACGCCGAGGCGATCGAGGTCATCCTCCAGGCGATCGAGAAGGCGGGATACGTGCCCGGCAAGGACGTGTTCATCGCCCTTGACCCGGCGTCGAGCGAGATCTATGAGGAGGACGGGACCTACAACCTGGCGAAGGAAGGGGTGCGCCTCACCGGCAGCCAGATGGTCGATTACCTGGTCGACTGGGCACACAAGTACCCGATCATCTCGATCGAGGATGGACTCGCGGAGGACGACTGGGCGAGCTGGACCCAGCTCAACGCCGCCGTCGGCGACCAGGTCCAGATCGTGGGCGACGACCTGCTCGTGACCAACGTAGCCCGCATCGACAAGGCGATCGCGGAGCGGGCGTGCAACGCCCTGCTCTGCAAGGTCAACCAGATCGGCTCGCTGAGCGAGGCGATCGCTGCCGTCGAAAAGTCCAAGCGCGCCGGATGGACGTCGATCGTCTCCCACCGCTCGGGCGAGACCGAGGACAGCACCATCGCCGACCTGGTCGTGGCGCTCAACACGGGGCAGATCAAGACCGGGGCGCCCTGCCGCTCCGACCGCGTGAGCAAGTACAACCAGCTCTTGCGGATCGAGGAAACGCTGGGCGACGCGGCAGTGTATGCGGGGCGCGAGGCGTTCTACAACATCCGTCACTTCTAGGGTCAACACCGTGCAGGTCCCCACGGAGGACCGTGGGGACCTTCCAACGTCACGCCGCACCCATCCCGTCGGAACGACATCGGAGGTCTGCTCTCTGACCTCCGATGTCTCTGGCAGTTCCTACACCGCTCGCGCCGCAAGGGAGACATCGGGTCTGGACTCAGCTGGCGCCGCAAGCGAGACATCGGATGTCTGGACTCAGCTGGCGCCGCAAGCGAGACATCGGAT
>JAFGIE010000014.1 GCA_016929775.1 Anaerolineae bacterium | reverse complement strand
GGAAAATGCTTGCCCCACCGCATGAAGGATGATATAATCGCATTATGGATACATCGATCCGCCTGCGTCCTCACGCAAAGTACATCCTTGGCGCCGACATTGGCGGCACCAAGTTGGCTGCCGTGCTTGCCACCCGCGAAGGCAAGGTGCTGCACAAGCGCCGTCTGCCGACAGAGGCCGCACGCGGATCGGCATTCGGCGTCGCGCGCCTGATTTCGATGCTGCACCGCACGATCGAGGAGACGGGCGTCGCCGCGCAAGACATCGCCGGCATCGGCGTAGCGTGCGGGAGCCCGATGGATGCGGAGCAGGGGATCATTCTCGGTCCGCCGAACCTGCAGACGTGGAATCCGGTCCCGATCGTCGCGATCCTGGAGGCCGAGTTTGCCATCTGTGCCCAGCTCGAGAACGATGCCAACGCGGGCGCGCTCGCCGAGTGGCTCTATGGCGCCGGGCGTGGCAAGCGCAACGTGGTCTACATGACCATGGGCACCGGGATCGGCGGCGGGCTGATCCTCGACGGGCGGCTGTACCGGGGCGCGAACGGCAACGCGGGCGAGGTCGGTCACATGCGCGTCGTGCCTCGTGGGGGTCCACAGTGTGGGTGTGGGAAGCGAGGCTGCCTGGAGGCCTTTTGCTCCGGGCCATCGATCGCGCGTCGCACGCGCGAGGCGCTGCTGTCGACGAGCGAGCCCTCTGCACTGCGGGCGCTCGCCGGCAGCCCAGAGGCGGTTACACCCGAGCACCTCTTTGCGGCGGCGCGGCAGGGCGATGTCTTGGCCCTGCGCATCGTCGACGAGACAGCACACTATATGGGCATCGGCTTGGCGAACATCATCCAGGCGCTCAACCCCGAGCTGATCGTGCTGGGCACGATCGCAACCGAGCAGGGGGACTTTTTCCTCGACCGCGTCCGTGCAATCGTGCGCCAGGAGACGTGGCCCCAGATGTACGCCGCAGTCCAGATCTTGCCCTCGCCGCTGGGCAGCGCGGTGGGTGACTATGGGGCGATCAGCGTAATCGCGCAGCACATGGAGCAGAGAGCGCCGTGAGACAGATACCTGCACACCGCGTCACGCAGACCGTGGCGCGCCTGTGCATCGAGGCCAACTATTACCTGCCGAGCGACGTGCTCGCCGCGCTTCGCCGCGCGCGCGACCAGGAACCGTCCTCGGTGGGACAAGAGATCCTGGCACAGCTGCTCCAGAACGCCGCCATCGCCGCGCAGGGCGAGTACCCCCTCTGCCAGGACTGTGGCACGGCTGTGGTCTGGCTCGAGTTGGGCCAGGATGCGCACGTGATCGGGCAGGACCTCTATGCTGCGGTCCAGGAGGGCGTGCGCCAGGGATACACACAGGGCTATCTGCGCGCGTCGATCGTCGAGCGGCCCTTCTCGGCGCGCGCCAACACGGGAGACAACACCCCCGCCGTGATCCACACGCACATCGTCCCCGGCGACCAACTGCGGATCGTCGTCGCGCCCAAGGGAGGCGGCAGCGAGAACATGAGCGCGCTGGGCATGCTCAAGCCAGCGGACGGACGACAGGGCGTGATCGACTTTGTGACGGAAACCGTCGATCGCGCGGGCGCCAAGCCCTGCCCCCCACTGATCGTCTGCGTCGGCATCGGCGGCAATGCCGAGCAGGCGATGATCATGGCCAAGCACGCCGGACTCCGGCCCGTCGGCACGCCACATCCCGATCGCGAGACAGCAGAGCTGGAAGGCGCCCTGTTGGCGCGCATCAACGCGCTGGGCATCGGCCCACAGGGACTGGGTGGGCGGACCACGGCGCTCGCCGTGCACGCAGAGACCGCCCCTTGTCACATCACCGGGCTGCCTGTGGGCGTGAACCTGCTCTGCCACGCCGCCCGGCACGCAGAGGCTGTGCTATGAGCGCGCGCGTCGTGCGTCTCCGCCCCCCCCTCGACGTGGCGGACGTGTCCGATCTACACGCCGGAGACCAGGTCCGCATCCAGGGGCCCGTATACGTCGCACGAGACGCCGCGCACAAGCGGCTCGTCGCCGCGATCGCGGCAGGAGAGCCCCTACCATTCGACCCGGTCGGGCAGGTGCTGTACTACATGGGGCCTTCGCCCGCACGTCCAGGACGCCCGATCGGCGCTGCAGGTCCGACGACCAGCTACCGGATGGACCCCTATACTGAGGCCCTGCTGCAGGCGGGCATCAAAGCCGTGATCGGCAAAGGGGAGCGCGGCGCCGCAGTCAGGCGCGCGTTGCGCACGTATCGCGCCGTATACCTCGTCGCCGTGGGGGGCGCCGGCGCGCTCTTGGCGCAGACGATCCGCCAGGCACGCGTGATCGCCTATCCAGAGCTTGGCCCGGAGGCAGTGCGCGAGCTGTACGTCGAGGACTTTCCGGCGATCGTGGGCTGTGATGTCCACGGACAGGACATCTATGAGCTAGGGCGCGCCCGGTACCGCACTGCCGGGGACACGGCGCCTTGAGCATCGGGCATACAACGCGCATGATGAGGAGGAACCTATGCTGGTCCACGAGCGGATGACCTACAACCCCATCACGGTCTATCCCGATCTCGGCGTTGCCGAAGCGCTGCAGATGATGCGAGAGCGCCAGGTCCGGCGCTTCCCGGTCATCGATCGGCGCACCAACAAACTGGTCGGCATCGTCACCGAGAAAGAGCTGCTCTATGCGTCGCCCTCCCCCGCCACGTCGCTGAGCATCCACGAGATCAACTACCTGCTCAGCAAGCTGACGGTGGAAAAGGTCATGACCGCCAAGCCGATCACGGTCCAGGATGACACGCCGATCGAGGAAGCGGCGCGCATCATGGTCGATCACCGGATCGGCGGGCTGCCGGTCATGCGCGGGGAGACCCTGGTCGGGATCATCACCGAGACTGATCTATTCAAGACCTTTCTCGAGCTGTTCGCAGCGCGCCAGGAAGGCTTGCGCCTCACACTGCTCGTCCCCGAGCAGCGCGGACAACTGGCGGCGATCACGGGCGCGATCACCGAGCTTGGCGGCGACATCCTCAGCCTGGGCACGTTCCTGGGCGACGACCCGACCAACCGACTGCTGACGATCAAGATCACCGATCTCCCGCAGCATGCGCTCATGGACAAGCTCAGCGCGCTGGGCGTGCGCGTGATCGACAGTCGGATGATCGGCGCGTCCTAGCGACCCCGAGCATCCGACCGCACGGCAACGCAGCACACGCGCCGGACGGGCAGTGTACTCATTCTCTGCCCGAGAGAGGATCAGGGAGACTTGATCACTTCGTCGAGGACCGTGGTGGCATAGCATCCGGGCGGCAACTCGAAGGAAAGCATCAGGCCTTCGTCGTACCACACCCGGGCCCCCGACAGGGGAATGCGCAGCGGTCGTCGCGCACCACGCAGTCGTACGGCGCGCAAGTCCTCCAGCGTCAGGCCTTCTTCGTCGAGCACGCGCTGCTCCATAGCGCCTGGCACACCCTGCGCCATGGTCAGCTTGTAGCCATACAGCGGGCCAGAAGGGCTGATCTCGAGCCGGTCCGCGCGCGGCTGCTCGGCTGCGACGTCCTCGACCAGGAACACGCTGCGGCGACCGTGGATATTGGCCAAGTCGCCGACCAGCAGCTGGTCAAGCGTCTCCAATCGCCGCGCCAGCAGGCGGTTAAAGAGCACGCTTTGGTACGCCGAGCCGTAGAACGTGCGCATATCGGACGGAATGCTGCGCACTGCGCGCTCCCAGTCACCCGGGTACTGCCGCAGGATCTGGACCACGCGTCGTTCCGCCCCCATGCTCCGGGGAAAGAGATCGACGGCTGCGGCGAGGTCTCCATCGTCAAAAGCCTGGCGTGCGTGCTGCACGCGCGCAGACTCGTTGGGATGCGGCATGCCGACCAGGCGCCGTACCAGCCCTTCCAGATCGCCGCGCACCAACGCTTGCCCCAGCAGATGCGTGTCCTCGCGCAGGCCAAACCGCTGCTCCCCAAAGTAGTTGGGCACGCCGCGCCGTTGCAGCGCGTCGATCACCGCTTGCGCTGCGGCGGTCGCTTCCGGCGGCACCTCTCGGATGCGGATCTGGAACCGGTTCCCGGCGAGATGCCCGGTCTTGAGCTTGTTCGTGTGGCGCGAGACATCGAGGATCCGTATCCCCGCCAGGTCGAGCGCACGGACGGCGGCAGGATCGACGTCTCCGAGCGACAGCATCTGTACCGTGACGGCGTGCGCGTCCTTGAGACCGGCGCACCCGACCGTACGCCGATCGATGCGCAGCGCGCGCGCGATCTGCTCGATGGCGCGGAACGTGGTCAGCCCTTCCTTCTCGATCTGGACATAGGTATGCTGTCCCCTGCCGCTGGGCTCGTACAGCGGGATCTCGGTGACGCAAAAGTCCTCGTTCTTGACTTTGATCTGTCCTCCCGTCCCTGGGAGGTCGGCTGTCAGGTAGGGTGTATCCATTCCCACGTCCCATTCTCTCGCCGTCGCATTCCGGCGCCGCACGCGTCGTGCCACGATGGGCCGATTGTACCACAGCTCTGGCCCGAGGGGAAGGCGACGGCGAATGGCCCGGCATCTGCTTGACAGTGCCGCTCGAGCGGTATAGAATGCACCAATCGACCCAACCACCGATCGAGAAAGAGGAGCACACATGGACCGTCAGGTGATCGCCACCTCGCACGCACCATCCGCCGTAGGCCCCTATTCCCAGGCGATTCGGTGCGGAGACCTGATCTACACCGCGGGCCAACTGGGGCTCGATCCGCAGACAGGCAAGCTGGTCGACGGCGGGATCCAGGCCCAAACAGAGCAGGCGTTGCGGAATCTGCAGGCCATACTCCAAGCTGCCGGGACCCACATGGGTAACGTGGTCAAGACCACGGTCTACCTGCAGGACATCGGCGACTTTCGCGCGATGAACGAGGTCTATGCCACGTTCTTTCCTGCGGAACCGCCCGCGAGGTCCGCTGTCCAGGTGGGCGCGCTGCCCCTAGGCGGCATGGTCGAGATCGAGGCTGTGGCCCTGATCCGTTGATGCGCGCGCAGCTGGACATCCCGCGGTTGTTGGTGGTCGCGACACTCGTCGCCGTGTTCACGATGACCGTCCGCGTGCCGCCCAGTCCCGACATGTGGTGGCACCTCCGCTCTGGGGAAGTGCAGTGGCGCACGCGGACCATCTTGCGCGCGGATCCCTTCTCCCACACGGTGGCAGGCGCGCCCTGGGTCAACCACGGTTGGCTGCCGCAGCTGGCGATGGCTGCCCTGTATGCGTTGGGCGGCATTCCGGCGCTCGCCCTGGCGGTCGGGCTGTTGGTGACGGTCGCGTTCGCGTTCGTGTTCGCCAACGGGCGCACAACGGGCGCGTATGGCCTCTTTTGGCGCGCCGGCGTCGTCATCTGGGCAACGATCAGCGCAGGCAGAGTGTGGACGGCGCGCCCACACCTGATCACAGTCGTGCTCACGTCGGCGTGGGTCACACTTCTCGACCAGCAGCGCCGGCGCGACGCGCGCCGCATCGGCGTGCTGTGGGCGCTCCCACCCCTCATGGTCTTGTGGGCGAACTGCCATCCCGGGTTCGTGACCGGACTGGTCCTGCTGGGCATCGAGATCGGCGCGCGCCTGCTCCAGGCCCTGCTGCGACGCAAGATCGCCGGTCTGTGGGCCGAGCTCCGCCCACTATGCGCCGTCGCCCCACTCTGCGCGCTTGCCGTGTTGGTCAACCCTCGCGGCGTCGACGTGATCCGCCCGCTCTTCCTGACCCTGGGCAGCCCGGTACAGCAACGCACGATCCTCGAGTGGGCGCCGCCCGAGCTGACCGCACCGGACATGCTGCCCTTTCTGGCGCTGCTGCTGGGTACGTGGGGCGCACTGCTGCTGGACACGGGGCTCGCACTCGCACGGCGCACGCCAATCCGCATCGTGCCCTTGCTGCGCATGGCGGCATTCACCCTCCTGGGCCTCCGTTCGGGGCGCAACATCGGCTTGTGCGCGATCGTCGCCGCGCCGATCTGGATCGAGCACGGCGCGCGTGCCTGGCAGCAACTCCGGACAGCCCTGGGCGGGCGCGCCTCGCCGCGGGCGGTAGCGCGCGGCGCGCCGCTGCTGAACTGGGCGATCCTGGCGCTGATCGTCGCCGCGTCAGGACTCAAGGTCGCGCTCGTGCTCAACCCCACCACGATTGCCGCGACCTATGCGGACCTCTATCCCGTGCGCGCGATCGCCTACCTCCGCGACAACGACACACCCCCAACGCTGTTCAATGACTATGGGTGGGGAGGCTACCTGACTTGGGCCCTTTATCCAGAGACGCCCGTGTTCATCGATGGGCGGGCGGACATGTACGGCGACGAGCTGCTCCTGACCTACTTGAGCACCCTGGCAGCGCAGCCCGGTTGGGAGGAGACCATGGACCAGTATGACGTCCACACTGTCCTGATCGACAGCGCCAGTCCCCTCGCATGCGCCCTGTGCAACCACGACGACTGGCAAGTCGTGTACGTCGACGAGATGGCCTCGGTCTTTGTCAGGGAGAGGATGCCCGGATCGGGCCAACGCTGAGCGTTGGCGACGGGGAGCGGTAGCGGGATGGCCTACTGGGGCGGGTCCAAAAAGTTCTTGATCCCGTTGACAATCCCCTCGGCGACCAGATCCTGTCGTTTAGTCAACAGGCGGCGGTCAGCCGCCATGAACCCGATCTCGATGATCGCCGCTGGCGTCTCGGGCGCGATCTCGTAGAAAGCGTGGTACTCGGTCATGTCGTACGTGATGCTGTTCCGGTGAAAGGGTAGCCCTGTCGCCTCCTGGTATTCCTCGATCAGGCACGCGACGAGTCGATCCTCAAGCTCCGGCACCAGGCTTGACGAGACCCGCGCCACCTTGAACCCGGTCGCTTCTGGCACGTTGCACGAGTCCGCGTGGATCGAGACCAGCGCGCTCGCCTCATACCCGTGCAGGTCGGGCGAGAACTCTGCCAGCATCTCAGCGTCATACCCCGATCGGGAGAGCATCGAGACCACCAACTGCGCGACGGCGACATTGATCTCGACCTCCGTTAGGCCATCCGGGCACGTTGCGCCGACGTCGCTGAGCCAATGCCCGGCGACGATCCCCACCTTGTGTGGGAGGATGGGGGTAGGCGCTGCAGCGAGCGGCTCTGCGGGGGTCACGCGGCCCGTGACTCCCCTCGAAGCCGTCGGTGAGGGCGCCGCGGTCGCGACCTCTGCCACAGGCGTAGCTGCGCTCGGGGCAGAGGTCGGGTCGGCAGTCGCGCGCCGCCAGGCCCAGATCGCGTGCCCGCCCACGGCAAGCACCGCCAGGCCAAAGAGCGCAGCCAGCACGAGCAGTGTGCGGCTCGCGCCCCGCAGAATGCTATGTCGGATGAGTGACATCGCCCCCCCTGGCGAGCTCATTGCGGCAAGAGATCGATCGGATTGCAGAGCGTGCCGTGATGCCGGATCTCAAAGTGCAGGTGGGGCCCCGTGGAGAACCCCGTGTTGCCCAATGCCCCCACCGGCTGCCCTTGTTCCACCCGGTCGCCCACATCCACATAGAACCCATACAGATGCGCATAGTAAGACACGAACCCGTTGCCGTGATCCACGATCACCAAGTTGCCATAGCCTGCCACGTTCCAGAAGGCATAGGTCACCGTCCCCCCATCGGCAGCCAAGACCGTGCTGCCGTGCGCGCCTGCGATGTCGATCGCGCGGTGTAGGTCCCAATATCCCTGCGAGATATAGCCGCCAACGGGCCACACCCAGCGCCCCGTGGCGAGCGGCGTCTCGCTTTCCACCGGCTGCGACTGCGCGCTCACCACCAGAGCCTGAAAGGGCTTGCTCCCGCCAGGGATGATCAGACGCTGTCCGGGCAGCAGCGCTCCCCCTTGCAGGGCTGCCGCATTGTACTCGCTGTCGGCAATGGCCTCCACCGAGACCTGGAATTGCGCCGCGATCGCGTTCAGGCTATCGCCGCGCTGCACAGTATAGTATACGCCATCTATGGGCAGAATGTAAAGCTGCTGCCCGACGTACAGGTGGCCCGCATCAACCTCCAGCGTCTCGTTGGACCAGATCAGCGTCTCGCGCTGCAGGCCAAACCAGCGGGCGATGCTCGCAAGGTCATCCCCCTCTCGCACGGTATAGATCGTCACGCCGTCATCGGGCTCAGCGGGAATGGCTGCGTGCGTCGGAAGCGGGGACTCGATGGCAGGGATGCGCGTGGGCTGCCGCGTGACCACCATGCCGCCGGAAGAGGCATAGCTCTCCCGCACCCCGCGCAAAGGACGCGCGGGCGTACTGACCGCCGTGGGGGCGACGATCGACCACAGCGTGGCGCCGGGCAGGGGAGATGCGCGATCGACGCCAACGGGCACAGAGGCAGGTCCAGGCCCCACCAGCTGCAGCGAGAGCAGGGCTGCGACCAGGAGCACTGCACCGATCTGGAAGTAGCGATACCTGCCGTCAGCAAGCAGCGCTCGCCAGGCCTGACGGCACGCACGAGCGCCCCTGCGGAGCGTAGCGACGAGGTAATTCAGCCACATCTTGGAAGGCGGCTCGTCCACGCGCATACTCTGTCGCTCACAACTGCATGCACAGGCAGGTGAGGCGACGCGGGCGTTAGCCGCTGTCCCTGTTCAGCAGCTCCAAAAAGTCGGCGTTGCTCTTGGTTCGAGCAAGACGCTCGATCAGCACTTCGGTCGCTGCCGCGAGGTCGTATCCCGCCCCACCGGGAGGCGGCGACATGAGCTGGGCGAGCATACGACGCATGAGCCACACCCGGGCCAACGTATCTTTGCTGAGCAGCAACTCTTCGCGCCGCGTGCTCGAGCGGTCGATGTCGAGCGCCGGGTAAATGCGTCTCTCGGCGAGACGCCGGTTCAGATGCAGCTCCATGTTGCCCGTGCCCTTGAACTCTTCGTAGATCAGGTCGTCCATCCGGCTGCCGGTGTCGATCAGGCAAGTGGCAATGATCGTCAGGCTGCCCCCCTCCTCGATGTTGCGCGCCGCACCGAAAAAGTGCTTGGGTGGGTAGAGCGCGGCAGGGTCCATACCACCCGACAGCGTGCGTCCGCTAGGCGGGACGATCATGTTGTAGGATCGCGTCAACCGCGTGATCGAGTCGAGCAGGATCGCGACATCGCGTCCCCCCTCGACCAGCCGCTTGGCGCGCGCGAGGGCCATCTCGGCGACACGGACGTGGTCGCGCTCTGGCTCGTCAAACGTGGACGCAATCACCTCGGCGTCCACAGAGCGGTCCATATCCGTGACCTCTTCCGGTCGCTCGCCGATCAGGGCGACCATGAGGTGGACGTCAGTGTAATTGTGCGTGATGCCATTCGCGATCTGCTTGAGGATCGTGGTCTTGCCCGCCTTGGGCGGGGAGACGATCAACCCACGTTGTCCACGCCCGATCGGAGAGATAAGGTTGATCAACCGGGTCGATAGCGGACGGCGCCCGGTTTCCAGATCAAAGCGCTGGTCGGGAAAGATGGGCGTGAGCTTTTCGAAGCGCGGGCGCCGCTTGGCAGCCTCGGGGTCGAGGCCATTGACGGCATCGACGCGGAGCAAGCCAAAGTACTTTTCCGTGTCCTTGGGCGGTCGCACCTGCCCGATGATCATATCTCCTGTGCGCAACCCAAACCGCCGGATCTGCGACTGGGAGACATAGATGTCGTCTGAGGAGGGGAGGAACTTTTCCGGGCGCAGGAATCCGATCCCATCCTCAATGATGTCCAGCACGCCGCCGCCAAAGTCATAGCCCTGCTGTTCCGCCTGTGCCTTCAGGATCCCCAGGATCAGGTCGTACTTTTTCAGGCGGCTATAGCCCGAGATGTTCATCTCGCGCGACATGGTTCTCAGTTCTTCGAGGGTGTTGTTTTCGAGATCGCCAAAAGACAGCATTGTACTACTCCACATAAGAGGAAAGATATCGCGCGTATAGCCCTTGTTTCGCTCCCCAGAATCGCACCACAGAGAGAATCGCTCGGGACTCAAAGAGGGAAGAAAGGTTGGAGACGCGTGTCTCTACACATAGAGGCATTTTGCCGGGAATTCACCCCTATTATAGCACTTTTCACAGGCCACGTCAAATGAATGCCGCACGT
>JAFGIE010000144.1 GCA_016929775.1 Anaerolineae bacterium | reverse complement strand
TCATCCGCTGCACCGATCGAGCGTTCGTAGTAGCGGATTCATCCGCTTCCAGGGCTACGGACCAGCGCCGGAGCCTCGCGACAGCGGGTCGCAGTCCGGTAGCCGCGCCCGACCGATCGAAAGCGGCGCTCCTGCTCGAGACCTATCCCACGCGCACGATCCACCCCTGCTCCAGCAGGTTGGGGTCGCGACGTCTGCCTACCCCGTCCCACAAGTGCCCGTTCCAGGCCCAGAACTGCTGCACCGGGCAGCGATAGCGCAGGCAGAGCGCAGACACGGTCTCCCCCGGCTGGATCGTGATATAGCGCCCATCGACGCGCACATCGTCTGGCGGCGCTTGGCCCGAGGGCGTCGTCTCGACCTGGGCCAACAGGGGCCAAGCCGCCTCGGGAATGGCGCCCGCACGATACACGCTAAAGAAGGTCGGTCGGTGCGCGGACAGCGCCTGCAGCCAAGCCCGGATCTCGCCCAGGGTGAGGGGCTCCTCGCCAATGTCGTCGCGGAAGAACGAGAGCACGGGATACATGGGCGCGCGTACCCGCGCCTGGTAGGCCCACTGTTGGTACGCGTGGTACGTGATCACGTCGATCGTGTACCGGGGATGCCAGCCAAAGGCGGCGTACGCCTTGGGCATGAACCCACCACCGCAGAAACGCGCCATCTCGGCATACGGGATCCCGGCATTGGCCGAGATGTTGGGCAGCGAGCTGTAGAACATGACCTCGGTCGGCAGTTCTGTCTCGCACACGATCTCGCCCAGGCGCACCGCGCCCGCTGCCTGTCCGGCGGCGGTCTGGTCGAGGTCAAAGACCAGGCCCGCGTACCCGTCGAGGACCGATTGGATCGCCACCTGGGCTTCGGCCTCTGGGTCGCGGCACACGATCGCGGGCCAAGCGATCGGCGCCAGGCCCGCGTCCCTGATCCGGCGCACTATATTGCGCGCGGCGTGGCGATAGTAGGTCCCCGCTTGACCGGTCTTGAACAGCACAAAGCGCGCCCCGATCGCGCCTGCCAGCTCGATCGCACGCGGCACCTCGTGCTCCATCCACGCCCACACACCCTTCCCATACAGGTAGCGCACGATATCCCCCCCCTCTTTTGTCACGTGCTGGCACGGCGCGCCGGATCCCGCTAGACCACCCTTCCAAGCGCATAGAACACGGGCATGTAGACCAGCCGCGTGCCATCCGCGATCGCCTCGTCGGCGCGCGCCTTCGCCGCCGCAAAGGTGCGCGGATCGACGGCATCGCCGACATCGGACGCCAACATGGTCCACTCAGCCTCGAACTCGGCGCGCAACGACTGGGTGTCCCACAGCGAGGGCATCACCCCGACCTCGGCGTCGAACCCCGCCGCGACCAGCAGATGGCGCAGCTCGCGCCCGATCGTCGGGTGAGCGCCCTGGCGCCGCAGCCCCTCGGTCTGCCAGACGCGAATCGGCAGGTCGGGCCAGTCCAGGCGCCCGCCATAGTCGGGCTCGGCGCACACCAGGACCCGTCCCGCAGGACGCAAGACGCGCGCCATCTCGCGCAGCGCCTGGGGCGGGTCGCCGATCCAAAGCAGGGCAAAGTGACAGAGGACGAGGTCGTACTGATCGTCAGGGTAGGGAAGGTGGTGGGCGTCGCCGTACTCGTACAGCGACCGGTCGTCGTGTTGGCGCGCAAACGCCAGGGCGTCGGCGTCGATGTCGACGCCGGTCACGTGGCCTCGCGTGCGGCTCGCGACCTCGGACGTGACCGCGCCCGTGCCGCAGCCCACATCGAGCACACGCTCGGCTTGCAGGAGCCGCGCCCTGCGATAGAGCTGGCTCCTCGTGCCCTGGGTCCAACGGGCCTGCCGCACGAACTGCTGGTGCGCTGCTTCGACCGATGGACGCGCCATAAGGTATCCCCCCCTTGGCGTCCTCGTCACGCTGTGCGGCGCAGCCTGCGCCCCGCCGCATTCCGGCGATCGATCTGCATCCGGCGCCCGACCGGCGAACCGACGCACGACCCGCCGGATCGGCGGCGCCTAGACATGTCCCAGTATACTCGATCGCGGCGCCCGGCGCAAGTCACGTTATGTCTATCCGACTACCTGACCTGGATCGCCGCCGACGCATCGCCGACCTCGCCATCCAGCGTCGAAGCGACGGCGCGCAGACGCCACGTGGCCGGCGCATCGGGGAGCTGGAGCACGATCTCGAGCCGTCCCGCGCGATCGGTGATCGCCTCGGGGGCCCAGTACAGCGTCTCCGGCACGAACTGCCCCAACAGCGGCGGCGGAGGCGCGGCGGGTCGCACAGGGGGGGGCGTCGCAGAGGGGACCGGCGTTCGCGTCGGTGCAGGTTGCGGCGTGGCAGGCGATGCGAGTGTGGGCGTGGGCAAGGCGGTCGGCAGGGGCATCGCCGTAGGCGCGATCTCGGTCGCCACTGCCTGGGTCACCTCGACCGCGACCTCCTGGGTCACCTCGACCGCGACTTCCTTCTCGACCTCCTTCTCGACCTCGACCGGCGCCTTCGTCGCCTCCATCTCCTTGGCAGCGGTCGCCTCCGGCGCCTGCATCACAGAACAGCCCGTGAGCCACGACAGCGGACCCACGTAGCGCTGTGGGTCGGTGACCGCGCGCGCATAGGGTGCGCTCGGCGCGAGGACCAAGCCCGCCAGAACCGTGGCGCTCACGGTCAGCAGGACCAGCGCGACCAGGATCAGGGTGACGATACGCCGCCGCCGGAGCCACAGACCAGCCGCCAGCACCAGCAGCGCTGCCAGAGCCGGGATCAGCAGCGCCGCGATCGCCCAGCCCGCGACCTGCCCCAGGGCGCCGCTTCGTTCGGTGAGGTAGGCCAAGGCGACGCCCAGGGCGCCGTATGCCGCGACGAGCAGCGCGGCAGTCTGCTGGACGTGGTCCCGCCGCCGCCAGCCGTCGATCCCGACGAACGCCAGCGCTGCGCACCATGCGACGACGAGCGCAAACAGGACCAGGAGAGACCCGTGTGCGCCCAGCACGACGCGCGCGCCCAGGGCGCCCAGCGCCGCCGCCGGGATGAGGACCACCACCGAGAGGCCGACCAAGAGGAGCGCGGCATGGCGCAGCGCCGCGGGCGCCAGATCGCCGCGCAGCCGGTCGCGCTTGATCCACGCGACCACGGTTGCCCACAGCGCGAACGGCACACACAGCAACGCCAGCCCCAGCCCGGCTGCCAGGACCCCGCCCCAACGCGACGCGCCGCTGCGCGGTGCAACGCTGCGCAGCAGCGCCAGCTCGCCGGTCGGGAGCGCCGCCCACGCCGCGCGTGCAGCCGTGTCCTGCGCCGCGCGCACCTGCGCCTCTGGCGGGTCCACCAGCTCGGGCAGCGTGACGCCTTGCGGTTGAGCCGCTAGGTCGAGCAGCGAAGCCTCGAGCAGGAAGTACAGCTTGGCAAAGCCGGGCGCACGCTCTTCGAGCGCAAACACGGACTCGTCGACCACGGCGACGCCGACTGCCGTGCGCACGCCCTGCCCGTCGAGGGCAGTCTGCACCGTCACGCGCGCCCTGTCGCCAGCTTGATAGGGGGCGCGGTCCGGCGCGATCGCGACCGCCACTCGGCGCGGGGCGTCGATCACGGCGAGCCGCGCATCGCGCACCACGATCCCGCCGGGCAGGACCTGGTAAGCTTGGACCGCCACGGTGCCCGCCATCGCCGGATCGACGTCCACGGCGAGTTCGGCGCGCCCGTCACGCAGTGAGACGATGTAGGCGCCCAACGCTTGCCCGCCCTCGGGACGGACGACGTCCACGTAAGCGACCGCTCCATCGCCCGCCAGGACCTCGACCCGCATCGTCTCGCCCACCTCGTACGCAGCGCGATCGAGCCGCAGCAGCACCTGCGCCGGTCCGCGATCGGCCGAAAGCTCCTCCGTGTGCGTGAGCGTATGCCCCTCCGCATCGCGCGCCCTGACCTCGACCGGCACCTGGCGCGCGTCGCCAGCGGGGACAAAGCCGAACGTGGCGATGCCGAACGCGTCGCTCTGGAGCGCGTACGACCGCCCGCCCGCGCGTACCGCGAGTTCGGCTTGCACCGGGGCGCCGTCGGGGCGCGCGACCAGCAGGTAAACGGTGTTCTCGACGCCAGGCCGCAACACGCCCCCTTCGGCGACGACGTCGATCGCCAGCGGACCGACAGCCAAGGGCACGACGCACCCCGTCCACTCGCGGCGCCCCGTTTCGCTCGTGACTGCCGCCTCGAGGACCAGCTCGACACGCTCACCCACCTGCCCGGCGTCGACCGGCGGCAACGCAAAAGCCACGCTCCCCTGTGCGTCCGTCCGGCTCTCCAGGGCAGCAACCGGGGGTCCTCCCGGCGTGCGCAGGAGTGCACGCAGGGTCACCGCCGCCCCCCGGACAGGCACACCGTCAAATCGCTGCGCGATCACGCGCCCTGTCACCGGCTCCCCGACGAGCGCGTACGTGCGGTCGAGGTCCAGCGTGACCCGGAACTGGGGGCGCTCGTACCTGCCGACGGTCACCATCCGCTCGGAGCGCGTATCGCCGATCGCGGCGATCAGGCGATAGGCGCCGGGCGGCGCCGCGGGCGAGAGCCCGTATTCGGCAGCGGCGATGCCATATTCCGAAGCGCGCGCGGCGCCGTCGTAGAGCTGCACGTCGTCGGGTCCGAACAGGGCAAAGCGCACCACGCGCCCCGCGGCAGGACGACCGGTCGCCGCGTCGAGCGCCAGGACACGCTGGTAGATCACCTGCCCGGGCTGGTAGAGCGGCTTGTCCGAGCTGAGATAGATCCGCCAATCGCGCTGGATGGCGACCTCCTGCCGCAAGCTGTCCTCTCCCCACCCCGAGCGGGCGGTGACGATCAGGTCCGCCCGCGCGTCGTCGCCCTCCACCGATGGAACGCGAAAGCGCACATCCGCTACTCCCTCGCCGTCGGTGCGCCCTTGGTACAGCACGATCTCGCCGGCGCCCCGTGGCTGGAGACGGACGCTGACCCGCGCGCCGGCGATCGGCTGCGCTGACGCATCTTGGCGAACGACGACGCGCAGCGCAGCGTCCGTGTCGGGACGCAGCGCCGCGGGAGCCACGACCAGCGTCTCCTGGGCGTGCACGCCGACCGGGCGTCCCCCCAGGACGGCGGTGGCGACGAGGAACACGACCACGAGCAGCGCGATCGCGGCGCGCAGTGCCGCAGGCGCCAGGCGGAGTTGGGCCGACAGCCTGCGCAGGCGACGGGGCTCGCGCGCGCGCCGGAGGCGGTCCTGGATCTGCGCCGCCGCCTCGCGCGAGAGCTGTACCCGCTCCAGCCCGGCGGGCACGACCTCCCGGAGGCTCGATCGCAGGGTGCGCAGTTCGGCCAATGCCGCGGCGCAAGCGGGGCACGACGCCAGGTGCGCCTCGATCGCGCTGCGCTCGCCCTCGGCCACCTCGCCGTCGAGGTAGGCAACCAGGTTCAGCCGGATCTCACGACAGTCCATCGATTGCTCACCACCGTCACCCACGTCCACAAGAGCGAGGTCAGCGTCCTCCCTCGCCCGCGCCGCTTGCCGCGCTGCCCATTCTCGCCGCCCAGCGCCTCCTGCAGCCTGCGATGCGCGGTGTTGAGGCGCGACTTGACCGTCCCGATGCTGATCTCGAGGCGCGCGGCGATCTCGGCGTACGACAGATCCTCGCCATAGCGCAACACGATCACCTCGCGGTACAACGCTTGCAGGCGCCCGACCGCCTCCCACATCGCGCGCCGCTCCTCGCCCTGCCGGACGACCGCCTCGGGATTGCCGTCGGGCCGATGCTCCGGGATCTCGGCAAGCTGCTCCCCGACCTCATCCCAATCGACGGTCGGAAGCTGCTTGCGGCGCCAGCGCATCTTGCAGCGGTTCACGGTGACCCGGTAGAGCCAGGTCTCGAAACGCGCCGCTCCGCCCACCTCGTAGCGCGGCAGCGCCCGGAGCACATCCAGGAAGGTCTCCTGCACGACCTCCTCGGACTCTTGGACGTGCCGCGTCATGCTGAACGCCACCCGGTAGACATAGTCCTTGTACCGGTCAAAGAGCGCATCAAAGAGATCGCGCTGACCGGCTTGGTAGCGGCGGATCAGTTCGTCGGTGGGCACGCTCATCCGACCCTCGTAACCGTTACATGCAGGAGCGCAGCACGATGTTCATTCACGACCATTATACCACATTGGTCAAGCTAGACGACCACGATCGGCTCGCGCCGGGTGTACCTGTCGTTGGGGGCGCCGGGTAGCCGGACCAGCGACCCAGTCCGCCGGGAAGGTGCAGTTCTGGCGCAGCCGGTTCTGCCAGGCCGGAACTGCCGAGGTGCCTTTGCGCAGTGCAGCGTGCATTCGGGCAACCCATTGGCTCGCCGCGGAAGGCCACGTCCGAGCAGCACCCCCAACCGCAAAGGCACCCGCTCGCGCCGTGAGACGTGTTCGGGGAGAGGGGAGCGGGAACGGAGCCGCGAGTCGCAAGTTGAGCGCTCCCTCGAGACGGTGTATACTATCGGCCTATGAACCGATCGCGCTGCGACATTGACGCATCTCTTGCACGCCACCTCGTCGCCGCACAGTTCCCGCAGTGGGCGGACCTGGCGGTCCGCGCCGTCGACCCCGGCGGCTGGGACAACAGGACGTTTCGCCTCGGCGAGGACATGTCGGTGCGCCTGCCCAGTGCCGAGCGGTACGCCGCCCAGGTGGCAAAGGAACAGGCGTGGCTGCCGAGACTGGCGTCCCACCTCCCCCTTCCCATTCCCACTCCACTGGCGATGGGCGACCCGAGCAGCGATTATCCGTGGCACTGGTCCGTCTACCGCTGGATCGAGGGCGAGCCCGCCGCCATCGAGCGCATCGCGGATCTGTGCCGCTTTGCCGTCGACCTGGCGCAGTTTCTGAACGCCCTGCAGCGCATCGATCCGGACGGCGGGCCACCTGCGGGAGCGCACAACTTTCACCGGGGTGGGCCCCTGGCCGTCTATGACGGAGAGACGCGGGACGCCCTCAGCGCGCTGGGCGGCGAAATCGATGCGACCGCGGCGACCGCGGTGTGGGAGGCAGCGCTCCGCGCAACGTGGCACGGACCCAGCGTCTGGGTCCACGGCGACGTCAGCACGGGCAACTTGTTGGTCCGCGAAGGCAGGCTCAGCGCGGTCGTCGACTTTGGGTCCTCGGGCGTCGGTGACCCTGCGTGTGACACCGTGATCGCGTGGACGCTCTTTTCAGGAGCGAGCCGGGAGGCGTTCCGAGCGGCGCTCCCGCTGGACGACGCGACGTGGGCGCGCGGTCGCGGCTGGGCGCTGTGGAAGGCGCTGATCACGGTTGCCGAGAGCTTTCGCACTGCCCCCGCAAGAGCACGGGAAGCCCGGCGCGTGATCGAACACGTGCTTGCCGATCACGTGCACGCCGGCTGATCATGGCTCTCCTACTGTAGCTGGCAGCGCCTGCCCAGCTGTGTCATCGTGAGTAGCCCATCCCCGCGCGGGCCCCAAGACGCTGTCTGCAAGGACACCTCCCGCACCTGTCATTGCGAAGGCGCCGTTCTTGCGCCTGAAGCAGTCTCCACCTATGACCGGGGAACCGCCTCTGTCCCTAGCGGATACCATGTCTACCGAAAACCCTCAAGGAGAAAGATGCCCGGAGGTCGTTTGCTAGGTGGGCGCGCGACCGTCAGACCGCCCGCGCCTGTCGCGTCTCACGCGTGCGGTGCGAGGCGAGAGCGGCGGCGAGCAGGGCGAGCAGCGTCGCCGCCATCCAGTAGGCGAAGACCGTGCGCCAGCTGCCCCGCGCCAGGATCTGACCGACGGCAAGGGCGCTGATCCCGCCCCCGACATAGGAGCTAAAGTCGAGGAATCCCGCTGCGGCGCCCGCGTCCTCGAAACTGAGGGGCAGCGAGGTGAGCATAAGCGAGTTGAGGCCATAGGCTGCCGCGCCGCACACGCCGAGCACGACCACCACGGGCCATACCGTCCGCCCGCCCCCGAGCAGCACCAAGAAAGCGACCATCGCCGCCCCGACGACCAGGGAGAGGAGGGCGACGCCTGGCATCTCGCGCGAGTGGAAGAGCCGGTCGCTGGCCCAACCGGCAAGGGCCGACCCGCCCAAGCCGACCAGCGGGATCACGCTCGCCGCCAGTGCAGCTCCTTCCAGCGACATGTGCCAGGCATCAACCAGGAAAGTGGGCGCCCAGAGGGTCAGCCCATCCTTGATCATGCTGGCAAAGACACAGATCGACGCCGCCCAGCGCAGCTGCGGCTCCGCCAGCAGGGCGCGCACGGTCGCGCGCACGCCTGCCGTCTTCCGTGCGGAGGCGTGCGCCGGAGCGGCGAACCCGGCAGCGTGCGGCGCCTCGCGGATCGCGGCGAACCAGGCGACGCCCATGGCGCCAAAGACCAGGGCGGGGACCCAGAACGCAGAGCGCCAACCGCGCGCGCCGACCAGCCAACCACCGGCTGCCCAGGCAGTGAAATGGCCGAGCACAAAGCACGGGCTAAAGAGCGCCGAGATCCGCCCCCGGCGGTTGGGCCCGAACCAGGCGCGGATCGTCTTGATGATCGGGCCCCAGCCCATGGACTGGGCCCAGCCGTTCAGGCCCCACAGGAGCGCCATCAGCCACAGGCTGCTCGCCGCGCCAAATGCGGCGTTGCACAACGCTGACGCGAGCATCCCTGCGCCGACGAACCAGCGCGCATTGGCTCGCTGCCCCAGCGCGCCGTTCACCAGCTGGCCCACGGCATACACCCACAGGAACGCGCCGCCCACCAGTCCCGCCGCGCGCGCGTCCCAGCCCAGGTCGCCCTCGATCGCCGGAAGCGCTACGGCGAGGTTGACCCGGCACAGGTAAAAGCTGGCATAACTCAGCCAGGCGATGGCAAAGATGCGCCGCTGCCAGCGCGTGAAGTGCCGGTCAGAGGCCCCGTGCGCGACCACGTGTGGAACCGACCCCGCCCGTGCGGCCTAGGCCCCAACCTGAGGGTCGGTTGCCGGCGTTTCCTCGCACTCCGGCTCTTCGATCGCCTGGTAGGAAAGGGAGTAAAGCCGATAGTACGCGCCCTGCCGCGCCAGCAGCTCCTCGTGCGTGCCGCGCTCGATCACCTCGCCATGGTCCATGACCAGGATCTGGTCCGCGCGCGTGATGGTCGACAGGCGGTGGGCGATCACAAAGGACGTACGTCCCTCGAGCATGCGCTCCATCGCCTCCTGGATCAGGCGCTCGGTCTGGGTATCGACGCTGGACGTCGCCTCATCGAGGATCAGGATCCGCGGGTCGGCAAGCAGCGCGCGCGCGAACGAGATCAGCTGCCGCTGCCCGGTCGAGAGCAAGGTGCCGCCCTCTTGCACCTCGGTGTCATAGCCGTCGCTCAGCTGCTCGATAAAGTCGTGCGCGCCAACCGCACGCGCCGACGCGACGATCTCGTCGTCCGAGGCATCCAACCGCCCGTAGCGGATGTTGTCCTTGATCGTGCCGCTGAACAGGAACGGCTCCTGGAACACCGTGCCGATTTGGCGATGCATGCTGGCTTGGGTCACGCGGCGCACGTCGTGCCCGTCGATCCGGATCGTGCCGTGGTCGACGTCGTAGAACCGGCTGAGGATCTTGATCATCGAGCTCTTGCCCGCCCCGGTCTCACCCACAAACGCCACCATCTGCCCAGGCTGGACCTCGAGGTCGATGTGGTGGAGGACCATCGTCTGGGGCTCATAGCCAAAGCTGACGTCCTCGAACGCGACGTGCCCCACGACCGAGGGCAGCTCGACCGCATCGGGGCCATCCACGAGCGAGGGCTCGGTGTCCAGCAGGTCAAAGATGCGCTCGCCGGAAGCCATGGCCGATTGGAGCTGGTTGTAGCGGCTGGCAAGGTCGCGGATCGGCCCGAAAAAGTTCTCGATGTACATGGTAAAGGCGATCAGCGTGCCGGCGCTCAGTTCGGCCTTGAGCACCTGCGTGCCCCCATACCAGATCACCAGGCCGATGGCGACGGTACCGAGCAGGTCGACGGCGGGGAAAAAGATCGCGGACAGGCGCGCCGACGTGAGGTTCGCGTCCAGGTGATCCCGGTTCAGCACGTCGGCGAAACGACGATAGTTGAACGCCTCGCGCGAGAAGGACTGCACCACGCGCACGCCATTGATGTTCTCCTGCAGGTCGGCGTTCACCTTGGCGTTGGCGCGCCGCGCCCAGCGGTAGATCTCGCGCGCCTTGCGGCGCCAGATCTCGGTCGCGACGATCATCACCGGCAGCACGGCAAAGGAGACCAGCGAAAGCCGGGCGTTCATCGAAAACATGATCGCGATCGTGCCCACGAGGTTGATCGCGTCGTTGATCAGGAAAATGACCGACCAGGTGACCATCTCCTGGACGCGGTTGACGTCGGTCGTCATGCGCGACATCAGCCTGCCCACCTCGTGCTCGCTGAAAAAGTCCATCGACAGGACCTGGAACTTTTCAAAGATCTGGTTGCGCATCGTGCGGATCACGGTGTTGCCCACCCAGGTCATCAGGTTGATCCGCCCGATCACGGCGAGCGCGTTGAAGGCGTTGAGCCCGGCAAAGACCACGACCATGCGCAGCAGGTAGCCAGGATTCCTCTCGGCGATGCCGACGTCGATGATCTGTGACACGATCCAGGGACGCGAGAGGTTGACCAGCGCCGTGATCGCCATCACGACCGCGGCAGCTGCGACCCACCACGCGTACGGGCGCAGATAAGAGAACAGCCGTCCTGCGATCTCGGCGTCGTATTCCTTGTACCTGAATTCCTCTTCCAGGACTTCCGTCTGTTGCTTTTCTGCCGCGCGCTTGGTCTCGTCCGCCTGCTGCTTCTGTTCCGCTTGCTTTGCCACGCTCTCTCCTCCCGGGCAGGGCCCTGCTGGTGAGACGGAGCGACCGGTCCGAACCGGGCGCCGTACAGGGTCCCGCTACGCGGACACCCCGCCGAACAGTCCCTCCCCGCTGACGCCCACCTTGCGGCGGCGGTCCGTGCACTCGACCAGCCCGCCCAACTGCAGCAACTCGCGGCGCAGGCGCTCCTGGTCGCGCAGCTGCAGGTCATAGATCTCGCGGTAGAGACCGCCCTCGCGGAGGAGCTCCTCGTGCTGCCCGCGCTGTACGATCCGCCCCTGATCCAGGACCAGGATCTGGTCGGCGTCGATCAGCGTCTGCAGGCGTTGGGCGATCACGAACGTCGTCCGTCCTTCCATCAAGGTCTTGAGCGCTTGCTGGATCAGGTACTCGGTCTCCGTGTCCACGCTCGAGGTCGAGTCGTCGAGGATCAAGATCCGTGGGTCCATCAGCAGAGCGCGCGCGATGGCGATCCGCTGGCGCTGCCCGCCCGAGAGCGTCACGCCCCGCTCGCCGACTACCGTGTCATACCCGTCCGCGAACTCGGTGATGAACCGGTGCGCGCGCGCCGCCCGGGCAACCGCCTCGACCTCCTCGTCCGTCGCATCCTGGCGCCCATAGGCGATATTCTCGCGGACCGTCGCCGAGAAGAGCAGGCTCTCCTGGAGCACGATGCCGATCTGGGCGCGCAGGCTCTTCAGCTCGACGTCTCGGACGTCGACGCCATCGACCAGGACCTGCCCTCGCCCGCGCGGCACGTCGTAGAAGCGGGGAATCAGGTTGACCACCGTTGTCTTGCCCGACCCCGTCTTGCCCAGGAGCGCGATCACCTGCCCCGGTTCCGCGATCAGGTCGATCTCACGCAGCACATAGCGATCGCTGTTCTGGTAGCGGAACGACACATGCTCAAAGACGACGCGTCCCTCCAGGCGGTCGAGGACGACGGCGTCCTTGGGCGACCGGATCCGGACCGGCTCGTCAAGCAGCTCGAAAATGCGATCCGCAGAGGCGACCGCTTCTGAGAGCTGGTTGACAAAGAAGCCGACGCGCCGTGCCGGGATGCCCAGCATGCCGACGTAGCCGTTAAAGGCGACGAGCGTTCCGATCGTCATGCGCCCGGCAAGGACCTCCTGTCCGCCGAACCACAGGATCAGGGCGGTGCTGATGAACACGATCACCGACATGGTGGGAAAGTTGATCGAAAAGTAGCGCATGATCTTGACCCGCCGGTCAAAGACGTCCTTGCTTTGGGCGTGGAACTTGGTCACCTCGTGTGGTTCGCGCGCAAAGCCCTTGACGACCTGCACCCCCAGCAGGTTCTCCTGCAGGATCGAGTTCATCTTGCCCTGCGCAGCCATCACGTCGCGGTACTTGCTGCGCACCAACCTCCCAAAGCGGATCGCGAGCACAAAGAGCAGCGGCAGCGGCGCGAGCGCGATCAGCGCCAACCGCGCGTTCTGGATGACCAGGATCGTCACCGTGGCGATGGACATGACGATGATGCTCACCACCTCGAGCAGTCCGGTCGAGGCAAAGCCCAGCACGGCGTTCACGTCCCCAGTGCAGCGCGTCATGAGCTGCCCGGTCTGCGCCGTATCGTGAAACGAGAACGAGAGACGCTCGATGTGCTCGTAGAGGCGGTTCTTGAGATCGTACGCCACCCGGAACGCCAACCACTGGCTAAAGTAGCGCTGACCGAAGGAAAAGAGAGCATTGACCACGCCGATCCCGATGACCAGCGCGCCGGCAGTCGCCATGTAGCCGGGGCGCGCGCCTGTCACGCCGATGTCGATCGCCGAGCGCAGGATCCAGGGAATGGTCAGGTTGAGCGCCATGCCTGTCAGGAGGCTGACGTAAGCGACGGTGAGCTGCTTCCAGTATGGCCGGACCAGGCCCCAGATCCGAAAGACGGTTCTCATGGCAGGTTCCTTTCTCGGTAGTGCCCGCGTGCCGTCGCACGCGACCGCAGCCCCCGCCACGTGCCGTACGGGGCACAGGCGTCAGGGGCGGAGCGTCCGCGCAAATCAACCTGGCAGCGTCTCAGCCTGCCAGGTCAGCGTTCGAATGCACGTGAGCCATTATACCGCACCGAGGGAAAATGTCAAAGGCAGCATCCCCCACTTGCCCGAGCGCCGATTCTGTGGCACAATCGCGGTAGGGCGGGCGGCACAGCCCGCACACCTGTACCGAGGCACAGACCGGATGGAGGGACGGCGCGCAATGGGGCAGCACGTGGGGCACAGCCCAGAGGACACGATCGTCGCGATCGCCACGCCCATCGGCAGCGGCGGGATCGGCATCGTCCGCATGAGCGGGCCCGATGCGTGCGCCATCCTGCGCCGTGTCTACCGTCCCGGGGATGGGGCCCTGGCGCCACGACGCCTGACGTACGGGCACGTCCTCGATCCGCACACGGCAGAGCGGGTCGATGAGGTACTGGCAGTCTATATGCCCGCGCCGCGCACCTACACCCGGCAGGACGTGGTCGAGATCAACTGCCACGGCGGTCCCGCGCCGCTGCGACGCGTCCTCGACCTCTGCCTGGCGCACGGCGCGCGGCTCGCCGGACCGGGCGAGTTCACACTGCGCGCGTTCCTCAACGGGCGGATCGACCTCGCCCAGGCCGAAGCCGTCGCCGACATTGTCGCCGCACGCACCGACGCGGGCCTGCGCATGGCGGTCGCCCAGCTGGACGGGCAGCTGTCCGACCAGATCCGCGCCCTGCGCGCACAGCTGCTGGATGCGCTGGCGTGGGTCGAGGCAAGCATCGACTTTGAGGAAGACGAGGTGCCGGCGTACGACCTCGACACGGGCATGGGGGCAGCAGGGGATGCCCTGGACGCGCTCCTTGCGAGCGCCGAGCACGGGATCATCTACCGACAGGGGATCCACACGGCGATCGTCGGCCAACCGAACGTGGGCAAGAGCAGCCTGCTCAACGCACTGCTGCGCGCCGAGCGTGCGATCGTGACCCCCATCCCCGGCACGACGCGGGACACGCTGGAAGAGACGCTCAACCTGAGCGGGATCCCGCTCGTCCTGGTCGATACGGCGGGCATCCGCGCCGACACGCGCGACCTGGCAGAGGACATGGGCGTCGCGCGCAGCCGCGCTGCCCTGGCGCAGGCTGACCTGGCGCTGCTCGTGATCGACGCCAACCGCGCGATCGACGAGGGCGACCAGGCGATCGCAGCCCTGATCGGGCACAAGCCGGCGATCGTGGTCGTCAACAAGACCGACCTGCCCGTCGTCTGCGACCCGGCGGGCCTGCTGCCCGGCGCGCCGCAGGTCGAGATCTCAGCCTTGACCGGCGCCGGGATCGCCGACCTGGAGGGCGCGATCGAGCAAGTCGTCTTTGCCGGTCAGGTGATCGCCGCAGAGGCAGCGCTGGTCAGCAACCCACGGCACCGCGACGTCCTGCGCCGGGCGCGCGCCCACCTCGACGAAGCGCTCCGCGCGCGCGGCGATGGCATGCCGCTTGACTTTGTGAGCATCGGCCTCCGTGCCACGGTGAGCGCGCTGGGCGAGATCACGGGCGAGACGGTGAGCGAGACCCTGCTCGACACGATCTTTGCCCGCTTTTGCATCGGCAAGTGAGAAGCGTCCCCACAGCGGGGAGAGGGAGGGACAGCCAGTGAGCGGGGAAAAGGTCCTGCTCGTCGACGACGAACCGCACATCGTCGAGCTCGCCCAGATGTACCTAGAACGGGAAGGCTACGCCGTGTGCAGCGCGCGCGATGGCCTCGCCGCACTGGCAGCGGTCGAGCGCGAGGCGCCCGACCTGGTGGTCCTCGACCTCATGCTGCCCGGGCTCGACGGCTGGGAGGTTTGCCGCCGGATCCGCGCCGCCGGGGACCTGCCGATCATCATGCTCACCGCCCGCGACGAAACGATCGACAAGATCGTGGGCCTCGAGTTGGGGGCGGATGCTTACCTGACCAAGCCCTTCGACCCGCGTGAGCTGGTCGCCTGGGTCAAGTCCGTGCTCCGCCGGAGCGCGGCGCAAGGGATCGCAGCCCAGGAAACCGCCGTGCCGGAAAGGGTAACGATCGGCGCCGCACAGCTCACCGTGGACCCCCTCAGCCGCGAAGTGACCGTGGCGGGCGCAGCGGTCAGCCTGCGCGCCAAAGAGTTCGACCTGCTGCTTGCCATGCTCGAGCACAGGGGCGCCGTGCTCAGCCGCGAGCAGTTGCTCGACATGGTGTGGGGCTTTGACTTTTACGGGCAGACGCGCACCGTTGACGTGCACATCGCCCACCTACGCAACAAGTTGCGCGGCAGCGGCGTCGAGATCGAGACGGTGTGGGGGATCGGCTACAAGCTCGTCGTCCCGTAGGAGCGTCGTTTTCTTTCCACCGGAAAGATGGCGTCTTGCGCTCATCAATCCCCTTCGAAATAATACAGCGCGGGCAGCGCATCCAGCGCCACACGCAGCGCCGGCTTGAGCCGCGCATAGGCCCACTGAAGGTGCGCATTGTCCGGGGCCACGTCGCCCAACCAGTGCCGGATTAGGCGCATCGCGTTCACGCCACCCCCGATATCTTCGCCCTCTGCCAGCAGCGCCCTCACTTCCCGCTCGACGTAGGCAGGCGTCAGCCTACCGGTGAGGGATGCAACGCGCTCACGAAGGACGTCGGATGCCATATCAGCGCTCGTACCCGGGCTGGGACGAGATCGCGATCGCGCCTTGCCAGCGATCGATGCTCCCGCGCAGCCACGGCGACTCGATGCTTGTGCGCACGCGACCGCTACTTCAAGCCCGCTTCGCGGAGCGCCCCGACGAGGCTCTCCATGCTCGGGGCGAGGCCGACAAACTTGACCAAGTCCCCGACCACCAGGGCGGGCGCGTTGTCGATCGCGTACTGAGCCCACTCGGGATCGCCCGGACCGGTGTGATAGGTGATCTCGACCCGATCGCCGTATTGCGCGGCAATCTGGCTGAGCAGGCGCTTGACCGCCACGCCACCCGAGCAGGGCGGCACCGAGACAAAGGCCTCGATCCTCACTTCAGACATAGCCCGCCCTCCCGCAGCGCGTTGTTCAGCGTCGCCTCGCTGGGACACATGCCCTCGATACGAATGCGCCCGTTGACGACCGCGGCAGGCACACAGAACAGCCGGTACGCCTCGAACTTGGGCATGGCCTCGGCTCCGACGAGGACCGTTAGCTCGAGATCATCCGGATACTTGTCTGCGACCCGCTTCGCAAGCTCGACCAAGGCCACACACCCTGGACAGGGCGGGTCCCCGCTAAAGACCTCCAGATGCACCACGTCTACCCTCCCAGCTTCTGTGCCAGAATCGCTGCCAGCCTGGCGGCGGGCACGACCCGACCCATTCCAACAATCTCGTCGCCCACGACCACCAGCGGGGTACTGAGAATGCCATACGCTTCCGCCTCTGGGCCCAACGCGTCGAGTCTGACCACCTCGACCTGGCCCGGGAACCGCCCCGCAGCCGCGCGGGCCTGCGCCTCGGCCCGCGCGCAGTTGGCGCAGGGCGGCACCGTACCGAACACCTTGATCTGGAGCACCGTTCCCTCCTTTCTGCCTGCCCGTGACGAGGCGCCGCTACCCGCGCGCCGCTGCGATCCAGTCCGCGATCTCTTCCAGGCGCGGCACGCGCCCCGACGCCACGACCTGTTCGTCGATCACGAGCGCAGGCGTGCTCAGGATGTCATAGGCCATGATCTCGTCCATTGCCGTCACGTGGACGAACGTCGCCTCGACGCCGAGCTCACCCGCCGCCTGGCGCGCCAGCGCTTCCAGCCGCTTGCAGTTGGGACACCCACCCCCCAGAATTGCGATTTTCACCACATCCTCCATTCATTCGAGATCGTTGACGAACCCGCGCTAGGGAGCCGACTCGGTCGCTGCCGCTCGCGCCGCCCGGCGCCGGTTTGCCCAGGACGAGACCAAGGCGAGGACGGCAGTCCCCGCCGCCAGTAGGCCCAGGATCGACCACGCGTTAGTGCCATCGACCCACAACCCAAACAGCAGCCCGGCAAGGGTGCTAAAGACCGTGACCAGCACCACGTACAGCGCCGTCTTGCCCTTGCCGATCACCGAGCTGGTGATCAGGATCGACTGCAGGCTCAGCTCGGGATCTGCGAGCAGGTAGGCCAACAGGGGCCCGCGGTGCATGCCGAGCGAGAGAAAGGTCTGCGCGATCGGGACCTCGACCAGGGTCGGGAAGTACATGAACACCCCAAAGACCACGCCCACCAGGTTCGCCCACCACGTGTTGCGCCCGGCAATGGCCCGGATCCACGTCGCCGGGATCACGGCGCGCGCCATGCCGGCGACGAACACGCCCACCAGCAGCAGGGGGATGATCTGCTTGACAAAGCGCCACATCTCCCACAGCCACTCCTGGATCTCGTAGGCCTCGAACGCGCGCAGCGCCACCCACCACACCGCCCCGACCAGCGCGACCTCGGCGACCAGCTTGCCCGTCAGTCCGACGCGCAGGCCCTCCTCGACGGCCACGACACGGAACGATGCCACGATCAGGGTCAAGGTGACGACGCCCAGCGCAGCAAAGGTCCAGGCGCTGAACCCCTCGTCGACGTGGCTGAAGCCGAGCCAAGCGGCGACGCCGATCGCAACCAACAGGCCGATCAGCAGTAGCCCGTGCACGCTGACCCCCTCGATCCCGAGCGACGGCACGGGCGGAACGAGGGCGTCGAGCCACGCCTGGAGCCTGCCCGCCCACGCACCGGGCAGGGTCAGCGTCACATAGCTGTCGGTGAGCACGCCGACCTGCAGCGTACCCGCGATCAGCACGCCGACCAACAGCGCCAGGAACGCCCATGTCCGCCGCGGCACGCGGGCGCCCTGGCCGAAGGCGCGCGAGCGAGCCGTTGCGCCGGCGTGCGCCGCGTCGTCGCGCCGGTAGACCCACGCCATGAGGAGGCCGATCCCAACCCCGAACACGATCGAGAGCAGGATCCGCGCCATGGCGATATCCATCCCGATCTGGACACCGGTGAACGAGATGGCGAGCACATTGATCGCCGGACCGACAAACAGGAACGTGATCGCCGGGCCCAGCCCCGCCCCTTTCCTGTAGATGCTGGCAAAGAGCGGCATGATCGTGCACGAGCAGACAGCGAGCACGAACCCGCCCAGCGCGGAGGCGGGATAGGAGACCCATTTGGGCGCGTCACGGCCCAGGTAGCGCGTGATTGCTTCCTTGGGGATCAGGGCAGACAGCGCCCCGGCGATGGCAAACGCAGGCAGCAGACAGAGCAGGACGTGCGCCGCCAGGTACGCTGCCAGGCTGCCCAACCCCGTCTGCAGCAGCGAAACGAGATAGCCAAGAACGGTCACTGTACTCCTCCACGCAACGTATTGCTTACAGAATATATATGAACGGATGCATATCCGCCGCACCAAAAAAGGGCGACCCCGGAAGCGCGAGGTCACGCCCCTCTACGTCTGATCCTGCGCGCCCGATCCGCAGGCGCCGGCGCTGCAGTGCGGGCAAGGACAGCTTGGATCGATCGGGCGCGCCGGGTCAACCGGGCCCAGGGCGACGTCGACCAGGCGCCGCGCCAGGGGGTCGACCAGGCGGTAAAACATGTTGACGCCATCGCGATCCATGTCCACCACGCCCGCGTCCTTGAGGACGCGCAGTTGCTGCGAGATGTACGCCTGCGGGCGCCTGAGCTTGTGCTGGAGATGACAGACGCACGCTTCGCCGTAGCGCAGCTCGTCGAGGATGCGCAGGCGACTCTCTAGAGAGAGCAGGTGGAACAGCTTGGCGTGCGCCGCATAGTCGGTCATCTCGATGCCTCAGGACATATATATCTCACAGCGCATATATTCTACCACGAACCGGGGATCCTGTCAATAGTGGCAGATTGGCACTTGACATCG
>JAFGIE010000143.1 GCA_016929775.1 Anaerolineae bacterium | reverse complement strand
GCATCGAGCCGCTTTCCTTTTTGCGCTCTCTATGGTATAGTATGAATGTGCTTACTCGCACGAGCTCAGGAGGTCGGGGATGAGCGACCCGGGCGGTAGGGCCAGACGCGCAGACGCGGCGATGGGCATTCGGTGGGGGCGGGTATTGCTCGCCCTGCTGGTCGCCGCACCAGTCACCGTGATCTGCTACCTGATGGGCTGGTGGGGCCTTTTCACGCTGGCTGCGCTGCTCACCTTGGCGCTGCTCTGCTGGGCGGCGCCCAGGAGGCTTTACCCGATCGCCTGGACGCTGTACGCCGTGCTCGCCCTCTGGCTGCTCACCGGCTTTTACCTAGATGGGCGGATGGGGGCAGGGGATGGCCCTACCGACGGGTGGCGCGTATTCTGGTCCGTCCTGATCGGGTTCGGCGCCGCTGTCTCTGTCGTCGGCGTCTTCTGGACGCTTGTCCTCTTTGCCTCCACCGAGTGGGTGCTCGCCATGTCAGATAGCCTGGGCGTCTCCCGGCGCAATGCGCTGCGCTTCGTGGCGGGCCAAGTCTTTGCGCCCTGGGCGAAACGGATCGTGGTCGAGAACGGCGAGATCGTCGTCGAGCACGGCGAGGATGACAAAGCGGCGTCTGCCGGTTTGCTCGCCCGGCTGGGGGGACCGGGCGTGCTCGTGGTCCATTCCGGTAACGCAGTTGTGATCGAAAGGCCGAACGCCAAGGCGCGAATCGTCGGTTCAGGTACCTACGAACTGCAGCGGTTCGACAGGATCAAGCGTCCCTACAATGTCAAGGGGATCGTCGACCTGCGCCCACAGGGCGCATCCGCCGAGCTGACCGACGTGATGACCAGCGACGGGGTGCCGCTCAAGATCACGGTGGGCATGGCCTTCCAGATCGAGCCCCAGTCGGTCACCGATGCCCGCCCCGAGAGCCACTTTGCGGGCGGCGATTCCGAGACGCCGGTGCTCGGCGCGCCCGAGTACCCGGTGCGCGAGGCGATCGTGCACAGGGCAGTGTTCGCCACTGGGCCGAAGGGGTGGCAGGGCAAGTTCCCGAATGGGCCGGTCAACGTCCTGCGCGACATCGTGGGCACCTATACGCTCGACGAGATCCTGCCTCCGAGCGCGTCGCGCGCCGGCGCGGCGCCCACGCCGGCGCCCGCGGGCGCACACGACCCCGACGCCCGCGTGATCCGCACGATCGAAGAGCAGGTCAAGGCGCGTTACAGCGGGAGTGCGGCCAATTTCGGCGTGGTCTTTCGCGCCCTAGACATCGTTTCGGTGCAGGCGCCGGACGAGGTGCGTGCCCTGTGGCGCAAGGTCGAGGAGGCGGAAGCCGAGCGGTTGGCGCTCCTCAAGCTGAGCGACGCGCGCGTCCAGTCCCTCACGGACCTGGAAAAGGCGCGGCTGATCGCTCGGGCGAACCTGGTCAAGCTGCTGGTCGGCCCCGCAGCCCATTGGGCCACCACCGGCACCGAGCCCGTAGCGCAAAAGCTGATCGCCATGTTCCAGGAGCTGATCGAGCGCGTGGGCGAGGACGAAGCGGTCGCGATGCGCTACGTCCAGGCGTTGGAGGCCCTCGTGCAGACCCCGGGCGACAAGACGGTCCACATCACCTCGGTCGGCGCACCGGGGACGCCGGTGCCACCCACCAAGCCGGGACCCTAGACAGCACAGGCACACATCCCACCACACGCTCGGCGGCGCAACAGGAGGCGGTCTATGTCGGGCAGCAACCCCCAAGCGCAACCAGCACCAACCGGCGGCGGGTCGCAGGGCGTCGCCGCGTACGCCAAGGCGCGTGCCGATCGCCTGTGGGACCTGGCGGACTATGCCCTCAACCCGTGGGGCGTCTTTACCGCCTTCCTGATCCTGGTGATCGGGGCCATGCTCCTTTTCTCCGACGTGGTCGGCCCAGCCCTCCAGCCCCTGATCTCGCTGCGGGTCGGCGGCTGGATGAGCCTGGTCTGCACGATCGTCATCGCGTTCTACATCTATGCCCTGCGCGACGAGGCGTACCGCTACACCCACACGCTCTCGTTCTCCGCGCGGCGGAGACGTCCCCTGCCCGTGCTCGCGCTGCAGGCCTTTGCCGCTGCGCTCGCGATCGCGTTCATCATCGCCTTTGGCCTGACCGCCAAGGAGCAGCTGATCGCACCCCCCGGGATCGAGAGACCGGGCACGTTCGCCTATGGCGCGTTCCCGCACATGGTGCTCAAGCTGGTCATGACCGGCTTGATGGTCCTCGGCTTTGTCTTCCTCACGGTCTCAGCTGGGTTGATGGCAGCCTACGAGTACGGCAGCACGATCGACGATGACTCGCCCACTGCGCCCCTCTACACAGACGAGGCGCGCCTGAAGACACGCGTGCTGGGGACCGCCTGCGCGCAGCTCGGATTCCAGGAGAGCGAGGTCACGATCTCGGACATGAGGCGGCGCGGAGATGGCGGCATGTCCCTGGTGCTCCACCACACCGGCGAGCTGGTCGAGCAGGGCGAGACTCAGTTTCGCGAGGACAAGACCTGGGAGATCGAGGCCAACTATACGGGCGAGCTGATCCGGGTCGAGCAGAAGGAGACAAGGCAGAGCAAGGTCGAGGCCTTCCGCGTACAAGCTGTTCTCGCCGCCGTGCGTGATGCCCTGCGAACCGACGTGCCCCTCGAGATCACTGGCATGCAGCGCCAGTCCGACGGCGAGGTCGTGCTCCAGATCGCCGAGGGGCGCAAAAAGTGGCTTGCGACGGCAGACCGCTGGAGCCGCCTGATCGCACTCGAGAGGGGCTAGCTGCATGCCAGGGCACACGACAGCAGAGCGCGTGACGGACGAGTTCGACGAGGACGCACCGCTGGTCCTGGTGATCGGGGCTATGGCGGTAGACGCCAAGGGACAGCCGGACGATGGGCTGGTGCCCGGGGCGTCGACGCCCGGCGCGGTGCGACTGAGCATCGGGGGCGTGGCGCGCAACATTGCCGAGAACTTGGCGCGCCTTGGTGTGAGGGCCTGCCTGCTCTCGGCGATCGGCGGCGACGCGATCGGCAAGCTCTTGCTGGAGGCGACGGCGCGGAGCGGCGTGGACGTCCAGCACGTCATCACGGCGCGTGAGCGGCGCACGGCAGCCTACATCGCCGTCCTCGACCGCAACGGCGCGCCCGCGCACGCGATCCACGACATGCGCGCGATCGAGGCGGTCACCCCGGCGATGATCTACCGCAGGCGAAGCCTCTTTAGGGATGCTTCGATGATCGTGGTCGACGCGAACGTGTCGCCCGACGCCTTGCAGACCGTGTTCCGCCTCGCAGACCGCTACGGGCGCCCTGTGACCGTCGATCCTACCTCGCTCAGCCTCGCCTCGCGCGTGCGGCCCTACCTTGCCAGCACCTACATGATCGTCCCCAACCTGCTCGAGGCGCGCGCGCTCGTCGGAGACGAGGGGGAGACGATGGACGCGCAGAGCCTGGCGATGTGCCTGGTCGAGCTGGGCGTCGAGATCGCGATCATCACGCTCGCCGAGCAAGGCCTCTACTATGCCACCTCAGATGAACGGGGACGGGTGCCCGCCTTGCAGCGTGACATTGTCGACCTCACCGGCGCCGGCGACGCCCTCGCCGCGGCGGTCCTGTTTGCCCTGCTGCACGATGTGCCGGTCAGCGAGGCGGTGCGTCTCGGGATCTCGGCTGCGGCGCTGACGATCCAGTGCCCGGAGACGGTCTGTCCCGACCTCAGCCTGGACCGGCTCTACGACGAGCTGGTGATCTAGTGGCTAGCCCCGCGTCGTGGGTGCGCATCGCACCCCAGGTCGAGCGCGCGCTAGCCGACGGGCGCCCCGTGGTCGCCCTCGAGTCCACGCTGATCTCGCACGGGCTGCCCTACCCCCAGAACCTGGAGACGGCGCAGCTGCTCGAGGCGACCGTGCGCGCGCACGGCGCCCTACCGGCGACGATCGCCGTCTTGGGGGGCGTGCCGCGCGCGGGCCTGTCGGCGGACGATCTGGCGCGGCTTGCCACCGCCGCCGACGTCCGCAAGGTCAGCCGGCGTGACCTGCCTGTGGTCGTCGCGCAGGGGGTGGATGGGGCGACGACGGTCGCGGCGACCATGATCATCGCCGCCGCTGCCGGGATCGAGGTCTTTGCCACCGGCGGGATCGGGGGCGTGCATCGCGGGCAGCCCTTTGACATCTCTGCCGACCTGCCCGAGCTCGCCGCAACGCCCGTGGTCGTGGTCTGCGCTGGGGCCAAGGCGATCCTCGACCTGCCGCTGACCATGGAGTGGCTCGAGACGCACGGGGTGCCCGTGCTCGGCTATGGCACCGACACGCTGCCTGCCTTTTACACCCTCTCGAGTGGTCTGCCTGTCGACGCCCGCGTCGATACCCCGGCGCAGGCGGCGGCGATCGTGCGCGCCAAGCGTCGCATGGGACTGCGCGGCGGCGTCCTCGTCACGGTGCCTGCGCCCCCAGAAGAGGCGCTGCCCCGCCAGGCTGCCGAGGAGGCGATCGAGGCGGCGCTGCGCGAAGCCGAGGCGCGCGGCGTGCACGGCAAGGAAACCACGCCCTACCTCCTCGCCCAGATCGCCGAGCGCACCGGGGGCGAAAGCATCCGCGCCAATATCGCGCTGCTGCGCAATAATGCCGCCGTCGCCGCCCAGATCGCGGCGGCGCTGGCGCACCCAGCGTAAAAGACACCCGATGTCTCCGAGACATCGGGTGTCTGGGATGTCTCCGAGACATCGGGTGTCTGGGATGTCTCCGAGACATCGGGTGTCTGGGATGTC
>JAFGIE010000013.1 GCA_016929775.1 Anaerolineae bacterium | reverse complement strand
TCACAAGTACCGACCCCCTCGGCCCGTCCACTGGGTCCGCTGCGAACTCGAGCGCGCATACGACTTGTGCGATCTCGAGTCCCGCGTGCGGGATGCCGGACTGCACCATCACACCAGCGCACACACGCACACCGCCGCACGCCGGTCCATCGCGCTCGAAGAGATCGCGCGCGCTACACGCTGCCTGGAACGGCTTGCGGCCTGGCGGTGTGACGAATACGCGCCCTGGATCGAGGTCGGGATGGCGCTCTCGGAGCTCGGTGAGATCGGCTTCCTGCTATGGGAGACTTGGTCACAGCAGAGTCCCAGCTATGAGTCGGGCGTGTGCGCGGAAAAGTGGCGGACCTTTGCCCCAGGACAAGGCCTGACCCTCGCCAGCCTGTACTACTGGGCCGAGCAGGACTGCCTGCAACCCGAGCTGATCGCCATCCAGGAGCCGCCCTGAGCGGGGGGTGAGCATCGCGGGCGCCCCTCCGCGGTTCAGCTTCCTGCGAGCCACGCCACCAGGTGCTCGGCGACGAACTGATCGTCGTTCAGCTCTGGGTATGCCGCGTAGATGCGGTCGATCTCGGCGCCCTGCCCCGGTGACAGGTCCTCGGCGGGGTCCAGGCACCAGCGCCCCGCCATGAGTCCCTGCCGTCGCAGGACCTCATGGATCCCGGCGATGCACCCGGCAAACCCGTTCGCGACGTCAAAGATCGCCGCGTTGCAGTCGGTGAGCTGCGCGCCCAGCGCGATTAGCTCGGCGGGCGCCTGCCCGGCGGCGCGCGCCGCCTTGCACGCCGCCAGCAATTCGACCGCCCTGTGCGTCCAGACCGCCCACTGCCCCAACAGCCCGCCCGCGAACCCCAAGTAGACCTCGCCCGCGGGACGCGGAAAGCGGTAGGTAGTGAGCAGATCGCCGACGATGTGATCGTCGTTGCCCGTGTACAGGGCGATCTCGCCCTCCCGACCGGCATCCGCCACGGCGCGCACCACGTCCAGCGTCTTGTACCGGTCAAAGGGCGCGACCTTGATCGCGACCACTGCCTCGATCTCGGCGAATGCACGCCAGAACGCGTACGAGAGCGCCCGCCCGCCGACCGCCGGCTGGAGGTAGAAACCAAACAGGGGCAGCACCTCGCCTACAGCGCGGCAGTGCGCCAGCAGCGCCGCATCGCTCGCGTCTCTCATCGCCGCTAGGCTGAGCAGCCCACAGTCATATCCCAGCAGGCGCGCCGCCGCCGCCTCGCGGACAGCCTGCGCCGTGTCGCCCACCAGCCCCGCCACGCGAACCACCTCACCGTGCGCTGCCGCTGTATCCGCGACCAGTTCGAGCACCGGGCCATACAGCCCGACCTCAGGACTGTGGATCGCAAACTGGGTCGTGTGGACGCCCACTGCCAGGCCCCCTGCACCCGCAGCCAAGTAGTAGCGGGTCAGGGCCCGCTGCCGGCGTGCGTCGAACTTGCGCTCTGGCGTCAGCGCCAGCGGGCAAGCCGGGATCACCAAGCCCGACAACAACCGCTCGCGCAGCGCTTGCATCGTCTTGCCTGTCAGCACGCTCTATGCCTCCTGGGCGATTGTGCAGCCCTACAGAACTCGTCTCGTGGGCAGCCCCACCGGCTCACGACGGCGGCAGCGCCCTTCAGCCAGGACGCGATCTGCCAACCCATCCCCTTCCAGGGACGCGCCAGGCAGGATCCCATCGACCCACATCCGCCCCGTTCCCTAGAACCGCCCGTCACGCACCTGGAACTTGGTCGGCTTGGCGTGGGTCAGACCGCCGCCCATGACCCAAGCGGCGACCCACTGAATCACCTTGCCGACCGGCACCTTCGGATAGCCGAGCAGCGTGAACGCCTTCTGCGCCGTGCTCAGCAGCGCATCCGGCGCCTCGCTGCCCGCGCAGACAGGCGTGCGTCCCATCAGCTCTCCAAACTGCAGCGCCAAACTGCGCACCGACAGCAGCTCGGGTCCCGTGACGTTGAGCACGCAGGGCGGCGTCGACGCGAGGCGCAACGCACGCAAGGCATAGGCATTCGCATCGCCCTGCCAGATCACGTTCACGTACCCCATGTGCACGTCGACCGGTTCCCCAGCCCACACGCGCTGCGCGATGTCGACCAGCACCCCGTAGCGCAGCTCCACCGCATAGTTCAGCCTGAACAGCGTGGACCGTCCGCCGAGGCGCGAGTAGACCCGTTCGCGCCCCAACACGCTTTGGGCGTACTCGCCGATCGGGCCCGGCGCGACGTCCTCACGGCACGTCGCCGATGCCAGCGGGGTCAGGGGATAGACATTGCCGCTGGAAAAGACGACAGCCTGCGCCTCCCGGTAGCGTCGTGCGACCAGGCCCGGCAGGAACGCATTCAGCGTCCATGTCAGCCCTTCCTGACCGGTGGCGCCGAACTTGTGCCCGACCATGTAGATCAGGTTGCGCACCTCGGGGAGCGCGTCGATCGCGCCGGGCGCCATCAGGTCACAGGCCACAGTCTCGACGCCGTGCGCCCGCAGGCGCCCCGCAACCTCCTGGTCGCTGAACCGCGACACTGCGATCACGCGTCTCTCGATCCCAGATGCCTGGACGGCGCGCTGCGCCATCGTCGCCAGGGTCGGGCCCATCTTGCCCCCCGCCCCCAGGATCAAGACATCGCCCTCCAGCTGGCGCACTGCCTCGACTACCTCGACGGATGGTCGCGACAGGAATTCCTCCAGCGCTTCGACGCTGTCAAAGGAGACGGGCAGTTGGACCCCATCAGTTGCCATCTCGACTCTCCTGTTCGTCCCTCGCCTGCGATCCCTCCTCCGCTGCCCCCGGCTCGCCAGATGCCGCCGGCTCGCCAGATGCCGCCGGCTCGACAAGAGCCGCCTCGTCGGTCTCGACGCCCACGCGGAAGACCCAGAACAGCACAGCGGCAGCGAGGTGAAGTCCCCCCGCCACGTACAGCACCGTCCGGATCCCGATCCACTCGGCAAGTAGGCTCCCTGCGGTCGGCGCCAAGACCATCGCCAGGTACACGAACACGCTGTTCACGGCAAAGAACATCGGTCGCCTGTCCGCAGGGCAGACGTGCAGCAGCGTGTCAAAGAACGCGAGGTCAATCCCCGTCACAAAGAACCCCTGCACCACCGCCACCAGCGGCAGCCAGAGTTGGCTGGGCACAACGCCGGTGAGCGCCGGGTACAAGCCAACGCCCAGCGTGCACGCCAGGAGCACCGGGTGGTGCCCCCGGCGCGTCGCAGCCCTGCCCCATAGAAAGTAGCCGGCGATCAGCGCCAGCTTGCCCGCCGTCGCCTGCCAACCGATCCACAGGTCCGACGCCTCGAGCTGGCGGATCCAGTAGATGCTGTACAGTGCGGCGGGGAGATTGATGCCCCAGCGCAGGACAAAGGTCGTCAGCAAATAGCGCACAAAGGGCGGCGTGTCGGCAAAGGTCCGCACGTAGCCGCGCACCCGCACGCCCCACGGAAGGCGCTCCGCGGGTGGCACTGCCGCAGGCGCCGCCTCGCGGGCGGGCAGCCTGATCTTGCTCCAGTAGTACATCCCCACCAGCCCGCCCAGGGCCGAGATGAGGAACACGATCTGGTAGCCCAACGGGAACGCCGACCGCTCCAGCAGGTAGCCATACCCCGCCACCGCGAGCGCCGTGACCACGCTCAACAGCGCCCAGCGCACGCCGTTTACGCTTGCCCGTCGCCCGGGCGGGATCACGTCCGCGACGACGGCGATCCAGGCGGGCTCGAGGAATGCGCTCGTGACCGTCCGCAGCGCCCAGATCGCGACGATCACTTCCACCAGGTGCTCGCGGACCAGGAAAGGAAGCGCCGCGACCACCAGGATCGACGCGCGATGAAAGACGCGCACCCAGTTGGTGAACCGCACCAGGTCCCGCTGTCGCTGCACGTACTGCGCCGCCGGAAGCGCCGTCAGCACCATGACCACCGCTGGCAGCGAGGTCAGCAGGCTCACCATCAAGCTCGAGGCGCCAAGCCGCACCAAAAAGACGGACATGAAGGTGAACACGCCCCCCATCATCAGTCCCTGCCATGCCGTGTCGATCGTCATGTACCGGATCCGGCTGTCCTCTTCCGACAGCAGGTCGGGGCGCCAGATCCAACGACCCACCTCGCTCTTAAGCATCCTCAGCCCATACACGATCGTTATGCTCCGACCGTCTGGATCCGGATCAAGTTCGTGGTGCCCGGCGCCGACCCAGCTGCTCCCGCAGTGACCACCACCCGATCGCCATCTGCGACCAGCCCGCGCGCACGCGCCGCATCCACGGCGTGCGCGATCATGCCATCCGTGTTCTCTGTACGCGGCGCCAACAGCGGCGTGACGCCCCGGTAGAGCATCAGCTGACGCTGCACGCGCGCGCTCGGCGTCACCGCCACGATCGGCATGCACGGGCGGCGCTGCGCCATCAGCCGCGCGGTGTACCCCGATGCCGTAGGCGCAATGATCGCCGCCGCACCCACCGCGTGCGCCGTTTGGCTCGCCGCCAGGCTCACCGCCGCAGCAACCGAAAGACTGCCCATGCCTTGCTCCTCCGCGCTGCGCGGACACACCCACTCGATGCCGGCGTGCGCCTCTACCTCTCCCACGATCCGCGCCATCGTCTGTACAGCCGCCACTGGGTAGGCGCCCACCGAGGTCTCCCCGGAGAGCATCACTGCGTCCGTGCCGTCTAGTACTGCGTTCGCGACGTCCGACGCCTCCGCCCGGGTCGGGCGCGGGTTCCGGATCATCGAGTCGAGCATCTGTGTCGCCGTCACGACCGGGATACCCGACTCGTTGCACGCGCGCACGATCCGCTTCTGCGCCAAGGGCACCTGTTCCGGCGAGAGCTCGATCCCCAGGTCACCCCGTGCCACCATCACCCCGTCGGACGCGGCGACGATCTCGGTCACGTTGTCCAGCGCCGCTGGCTTTTCGATCTTGGCGATCACCGGGGGCAGCGCCTCCTCCCCGGGGACAAGCTCCCGCATGAGCTCGCGCAACGCCACGATCTCGCCCGCAGTGCGCACGAACGACAGCGCCACCCAGTCCACGCCCTGTGCGAGCGCATAGGCAAGGTCAGCCCGGTCCTTGTCCGTGATCGATGGCAAGTCGAGCGAAGCGCCCGGCAGGTTGAGTCCCTTGTTGCTCGTCACCATCCCGCCGACGATCACCTCGCAGCGTACGGCGCGCGCCGTCCGTTCAGCAACCCGCAGCTCGACCAACCCATCGTCGATCAGCACCCGATCCCCCGGCGAAGTCAGGACGGGGAACCCCTCGTACTGCACCGGGAGCACACGTGGGTCGGTCCCAACGATGTCGTCCGTGACCAACCACACCTCGCTGCCCGTAGCGAGCACGACCCCTTGCTCCACTACCTTCCCCATCCGCAACTTGGGCCCTTGGAGGTCCGCCAGGATGGCAACCGGCGTGTCCAGCTCGCGCGAAACCGCCCGGATCCGGGCGATGTTCTCGCCATGCTCGGCGTGGTCCCCGTGTGAGAAGTTGAGCCGCGCGACATCCATCCCCGCGCGCACTAGAGCGCGCAGCGTGTCCGGCTCCCGACTGGCAGGCCCGATCGTACACACGATCCGCGTCCTGAGCATCGCTCCCTCCTTGGCTACCCGTCGACCGTGCCGGAGCACGTCACGGTCCCGGCGTTCGCGACTACGCCACGCCGCCCCCCTCGACGCCGGCGCGCTTCACGCACCGCCCCGGTCTGCGGACTCCACTTACGCCCGGACTAGATCACCGGCTGAACCATCCCCAGCACGAACTTGAGGTACCGTCCTTCGGGGAAATGGGCCGGAACGGGGTGGTCCATCGCTTGCCCACCCTGATGCAGGACAGCCAGGCGTACGCCAGCCCGCGCTGCCGCCTGCCCCAACATCTCGTGGAACGCCTCTGCGCTGACCTGCGCCGTGCAGCTTGCCGTCGCCAGCAGTCCACCGGGCGCCAGGCAGCGCATGGCGGCTTGGTTGAGGTGCGTATAGGCGCGCATCGCCGCGTGATAGCTGCGTTTGGATCGCGCCAGTGCGGGTGGATCGAGGATCACCACGTCGAACCGCTCCCCCCGTTCGGCGTATTCTGCGAGCAGTTCGAAGCAGTCGGCGACGATCGCAGGGTGCGCGTCTGCGTCGTAGCCATTCAGCGAAAGGTTGCGGCGGATCTCTGCCACCGCTCCCGGCGCGCTGTCGACGCTGACCACCTCGCTCGCGCCGCCGCGCACGGCGTAGAGCGTGAATGCCCCCGTGTAGGCAAAGCAGTTCAGCACACGCTTGCCCGCGCACCACGGTTCGAGGTATAGCCGGTTGTCGCGGTGATCCAGGAACAGCCCCGTCTTTTGCGCAGCGTGCAGGTCGACGTGCAGGCGCAGCCCGTTCTCTACTACCACCAGCCCCTGTGGAGGCTGCCGTCCCCAGATCGGCGCCACGTCCTCCCCGTGTAGTAAGACGCCCTTCAGCGGCGCGCATGACTGGAGGCCTTGCACCGTCCACGGCAGGATGCTCGCGATGCTCTCGGCGTAGGTGGCGATCACGGCATAGGTCTCGTACAGGTCAACGACAAGCCCAGGCAAGCCGTCGCCCTCGCCATAGATCCATCGATACGCCGACTGGCCCGCATCGCGCAGCGGCGCGCGCAGGTCCCACGCACGCCGCACCCGCTCGTGCAGCCAATGGGCGTCCGGCATCCTCTTGTGCGAGAAGATGCGTACCGCGATCGGGCTCTCCGCGTCCCACAGGCCATAGCCCGTGAACGACCCGCACTGCACCTGGACCCACGTCCCCGAAGGGAGCTGCGGCGGGCGCGAAAGCCGATCCCGGTAGATCCACGGATGTCCCTGCCGCAGGTGCCTGCCCAGGCTGTTGGGCGCGTATACGATCGGCGTGGATGGCGTGTCTATCGCTCTCCCTCCCAGACCTCGCGCCCCAGGATGATCCCGCTCCGTCCCGCCTCGCCGCGCTCTGCGCCAGGTTCCGGCGGGCCTTGCAGCGCACCGGTCTCTTCCTGCGCGAGGCTGAGCAGACGCTCGAGCTCGACCATGTCGAGTCCCAGCTCCTCTGCGCGGCGCAGCAGCGCCTGTAGCAGGTCATGTTGGAACCAGCGGCGCAGCGCATCGAGCGTCGAGAAGGATCGCCACTCGGCGCGCACACGGCGAACGGCATCTTGCGCAGACGGGCTGGGCGCACACAGCTTGCGGTAGTACAGCCGTTGCCGCTCCGCACGCGTTGCACGTGCCAGCTCTGCGCCCATGGGCGCGGCAAAGTCCTGCCCCACGAGCATCACGTAGAGATCGCACGCTGCCGCGCGCGCGTCCCCTGCCGGTGCGCCCTCGCCAGGAAGCGGCGTGTGATCGATCTGCCAACCGATCGTCAGGGGCAGCTGCGCCACGACCTGGCTGACCACCTCGCGCTCAGCCACCAGGTCAGGGCTGCTGCTCACGAACAAGCGAACCTTTCGCATAGAATCCGTCTCTGGCGCAGTACCACGGCTCCAACCGTCTTCCGACCCACGCCCCTTACCGGCAGCCACTCCGCCACCGAACCCTAGCTGAACTGCGCCCGCAGTACCACGGCTCCAACCGCCTTCCGGCCCGCGCCCCTTACCGGCAGCCACTCCGCCACCGAACCCTAGCAGAACTGCACCCGCAGTACCACGGCTCCAACCGCCTTCCGACCCACGCCCCTTACCGACAGCGGCTTTGCGGCGAAACCTCAGGTGAACTGCGCCCGCAGTACCACGGCTCCAACCACCTTCCGACCCACGCCCCTTACCGACAGCGGCTTTGCGGCGAAACCTCAGGTGAACTGCGCCCG
>JAFGIE010000142.1 GCA_016929775.1 Anaerolineae bacterium | reverse complement strand
GCAGATCCTTGCCGACCGTCTTGCTCTCCCAGCCTCCGCCCCATCCCACCTGCAGGAGGCAGGTATCGCTCCCCTTTAGCGCCTGCAGCTCTTGGCGCCAGGCGTGGTAAATGCGCGCCAGTTCGGGCAGTCCCCTCTTGGCATAGTAGGCCTGCTCTCTCGCCGCGCGCTGGAGCGCAAAGTCGCGGCAGACGCGGGGCAGCGCATAGAGCTTCCCGGTGCGCGGCGCATCCCAACCCAGCTCGCCGGCAACGGCATCGAGTAGGTAGTCGTCCAGGTGGATCGTCGTCTCAAACGTGGTGCCGGGCGGCGCCGCTTCGACGTCGATCGGCGACTCCCGCCGGTCTCCCTTGACCACGCGCACGTTGACCAGGACCGGGCCGCCCTGCGCCGGGTGGCTGTCCGCCACCTGCAGCGCGCGCAGCAGATCGTGGTTGGCGTCATCCGCGCCAGGCCGCATGAGATCGGCCTCCAGCCAGTCGTCGGCGCGCTGGGCATTCCGCCTCCCCCGCCGGTCGGGCCGGTCGTTGACGCGCAGCGGCTGGGGCTGCTTGCGACCGAGGCTGCGCGCGATCGCCGTGCGCAGCGCGCCCTTGAGGCTGCTCCCTGGCAGGTAGAGCCGGCCAAAGGCGTCCTTGATCTGCTCGCGCACGCGACCCGCGCCCGCGCTCTCGGGCTGCGGGCGCCCGGCGAGCACGTACGCGACGAACTCGGGGTGCTCGGCCAAGTCCCGCGCGGCGATCAGCTGCGCCGGGGGCGTCCTCAGCAAGTGCTGATCCACCCCACGTGCGTCGCCGCTCAAGACATAGTCCCAGATCGCGTCCACGTTCAGCCGGTAGGTCTGGCTGCCCACGACCTTCAGGTCGTACTCGTTGAGCAGTTCCGTACCCGTACCGATGTGCAGAGGCGTCATCGTCGTCAGCGTCACGTGAACCTTCATCGCCACCTCCTAGCCCGCTGCCACGGGAAAGGCGAGACCGTAGCGGTAGACGCGCCGCCCAGCCTCGTACGCCCCCACGCCGTCCGGGGTCACGTCCACGAGCTGTCCCGGGACGCGCCCAGGCCATCCGAGATATGCGCCCTCAGCCACCATGCGCACCTGCTTGCGCCGCCAGGCGTGATGGGCGTCGTCCACGCACCACCCCGCCACCGTATCGAGCTGGAACGCCGCCTCAGGTGCGCGCAGCACACGATCGTACTCGGACGGCGCTGGCGCATAGCGCGACAGGCTCACAAAGTACGCGTCGCCGGCGGGCTCAGCCAGGGGGGCGGCATCGGCCCACGTCTGCCACTCGAACGCGCCGTGCCCGGCGGATCGCAGCCCGCCCAGCCCGGCGTCTTGCAAGTACGTCAGCCCTGCCGCCAGGGGCGCGTGATCGGGCGCGCGCGCGGCGAGCCACAGCCCACACCCCTCCGCAAAGACTTGTCGCCCGCTGTGGAACAGGTTGGAGGCGTTGGAGCGTCGGTCGACGGCGACGCGCGGCGTCGTGCCGCGCGACCAGAGGCGCAGCTCGCTCCCCGGGTCGTCTGCGTCGTCGGGCACGTTCAGCGCGCCCGCGATCGAGGCGCGTTCCTTGCGGGTGACCCAGACCGCATCCCCTTGGACGAGGTTAGCCACCTCGTCCACGTGCTCCAGCGGCAGCGCGCCGGCGGTCAGTAGGGCAAACAGCCCCTCGGAGACCCAGTCCGCGCGCCTGAGGCGTCTGAGCGAGACCTCGGCGGGCGACACGATCGCGCGCCGCGGGCGCGGAAAAAAGCGCACCGGGCCAGCGTAGGGAAACGCCGAGCTCAGGTACAGCGAGCCGTCCTCCCCCTGTGCGAGGAGAGGCGCCAGCAGATCGGGCACTGCACTGGGATCGAGCGCCGCCCAGGCAACCACCAGCGCGCTGAACAGCGTGTCGCTGGGCACATAGCTCAGGGTCTGCTCTTGGCCGATGCCCCAGGTGCCGATGTGCAGCGGTCCCTTTGGCAGCAGCTTGTACGCTCGCTCCGGCATCACCCACCTCCGGCAGCGAACACCTGCTCCCGGACCCACTCGACCAGTGCTCGCTTATCCTCGTCTCCCAGCTCCGCCAAGTTGCCCAGCTCGCGAGCGCCCACCGTCGCATACGCGACGCCCGCCTTGCAGACAACCACGAGCTTCTCAAAGGCCACTTTGCCGCTGCCCCGCGACCCCTGTCCGCCCAGGTAGTCGTCCTCGACCAGCTGCAGCGCGGTGAGCACGTCGCCTAAGCGCTCCGCATCCCGGTCCTCGTATAGGCTGTAGACCAGCTCCATGGGGGCAAAGACGGCACCCGCCGGCACACGCTCGGTCTGCCGCGGCGTCGCCGCCGACGTCACCCGGTCGATCGCCGCCTCCCACTTGACCTCCGAGTAAGGAAGGTCGGTCTTGGCGCCCGCCAGTGAGGCGGGGACAAGCCGGACATCGCGGACGATCAGGCGCGTCGGAAAGGCGGCTTCCTTATCGCCCGTGACGCCATAGATCGGGCAGACCGGGCAGACATCATAGTCATCCGCCCGCTCGCAGCTGTGGATCCGTACATCCTTGCCAATGCGGGTGTTCTGGGGCGCGCCGGTCAGCTTTTCCCACTGCGATCGCATCTTGCCGCGCAGGCTGGAACCGGGCACATAGGGCTGCTGCGTCACCGCGTCGCGGATGACGGGCATGTCGACCCCGCCGATCGCCAGCGCGCCCGGGGAGCCGCCGATGTGCAGGCCAGATAGTGCGCGAATCTCGCCGCGGATGATGACGCGTCCATAGAGGGTTACTTGATCTGTCACGGTTGACCTCCTCTGTTCGCCCAGCTAGTTGCCGCCGTGCTTCTTGTGGTATGCCAGGATCGCCTCAAAGAACTCGGCAAAATGCGCAAAGCGCGCCTTCTGCGCCGCTGCATCCTCCCCTTGCGCCACCAGGGTCAGCGCCGGCGACAGGGCGCGCTCGAGCTGGTCCATGCCTCGCTCGCGCTTGCCAAAGTAGGCCATCTTGGGTTGCAGCAGGATCGCCTGCCTGTAGGCTTCTTGCGCGTTCTGGTCCCAGTTCATCTCGATCTGGCGGACTGCGCCGAACACGTTCCGGATCTGGTTGGTGGTCAGCCGGATCTGGGCCAAGTGCTCCCCCACGCGCTCGGCACACTGGACCAGGATCCGCATGTCCCCCTGTACGATGATCTGCTCGATGTCTGCTGTGGTAGGAAAGACATCCTGGCTCGGCTGGAAATGCCTTGATCGTCGATCGCTCATCACACGCTGCTCCTTTCTCAACGAACGAGGTATTGCGCCCAACGGGCGGACAAGCCGATTGTCTCGATCCGGTGTGGATCGGACAGCATTTCCTTCTCGATGTCCTGCAGCGCACGCCCCAAGTCCTCAGGCGTGCGCCTGTCCTGGATGCGGCGCGCGAGCTGGTAGGCCAGCTGCCACATCCACCGACCAAAGTAGACCTGCCCGCGGCGCCACTTTCTCTCTCTGCGTGCGCGCTCCCGCCCGCGGCGATACTCGGCATGAATGGCGAGCAACAGCTGCAGTAGCGCCTTGGAAGCGGCTGGTCTCTCCCCGCTGCACCAGTCTGCGAGCCGGTGTGCCAGGTCGCGCACCTGGCCCCAGTCTT
>JAFGIE010000141.1 GCA_016929775.1 Anaerolineae bacterium | reverse complement strand
TATGTCATCCTCTTCCCAGAAATCGGATTCCGGTGTATAATAGAGATAGATCGGGCATCACGGACATGGGGGGGGACTCATGCGGGACGCGCTTTCCGTCGATGGGCTAGGTGTGGCGATCGGTTTCGCCGCTGCCGCTCTCTTGGCGGCGCTCATGTGGCTCTCTTGGCGGCGGCGCGCCAGGTCGCGCGCAGCTGCACGCGAGATCGCAGGTCGGCCCTCTTCTGCTTCGACAGAGGCGAACTGGCCCGCCTGGGAGCGCAGCATCCGCAACGCGTTGATGCAGCACGGCTGGGTCGACGAGTACTTTTCCTCTTCCGTTCCCCAAGCGCTCCTCGTGCCGGCGATGCGCCGCTACGTCGAGGAGCACAGCGACGATGCGCTCCTCTTCTACGACATGCCGCCGCGGATCGAGCTCGCGAACCGCATGCGTATGAAGACCTTTCTACACGGCTGGAAGGCTGCGTGGGAGCTGGTCGACGCGGAAGAGAGCTTTGACCAGACCGTCGCCGACATCGCCGCGGAGCTGTGCAGCATCCTCGGCTTTGTGCACGACCCCCGTGACCGGCGCATCTACCGCCACCTGCACGCCTTTGTCGTCCGCGCGCCGGCGCTGCGCCTCAAGGTGCCCCCGCGCTTCCCGATCGTCTTTTGCCGGCGGCGAGAGGGCTCTCCCGAGGATCTGACCGACCTCCGCAACCTGATGAGCATCCTCGAGATGACCAGCTACTTTGCCCTGATCGTCGATCTGAACGACTTTCCCGATCACCTCGACCAGCGCAAGAACCTCAAGCATCTCATGCGCGACACGATCCACGATTTCATCGTCCTCGACGGCACCGACCTGCGGCGGATCTTGATCGCGCGCGACCCGGGGCGTCGCCTGGTCGAGATCATCCTCGGGCAGGTCGATCTGACCGTCGTCTCGCCCTACGTGACCTCGGGCCCCGTGCCCGAGAACATGTTCTTTGGGCGCGAGCACGAACTCAAGACCATCACCCGCAAGATCGCGGACACCAGCTTTGCCCTGGTGGGCGGGCGCAAGATCGGCAAGACGTCGACCCTGGTCAAGGTCTACCGCTTGCTCTCGGAGAGCATCGGCGCGGACCGGACCATGTACCTCGACTGCCAGTCTGTGGACAGCGCCGACGCCTTCTTTGAGGCTGCTAGCACCTTGTGGCACATCGATCCCCCGGTTCGCACGGCAGAGGACTTTCGACGCTATCTGGTGGCGCAGGGGCGCGGCGAGACGCACGAGCCCCTCGTCCTGCTCCTCGACGAGGTCGACGGGCTGATCAGCGATGATTTGGCCCACGGTCATCGCCTGTTCAGCGTCTTTCGCGCCCTGTCGCAGCAGCGGCGCTGCCGCCTGGTCCTGTGCGGCGAGCGGGTACTGTACAGCCAGATCCACGCCGCTGACTCGCCGCTCTTTAATTTCGGGGACGTGATCCACCTGGGCTACCTCAAAGAGAGTGCCGCGCGCCGGATCATCAGCGAGCCGATGCAGGCGATGGGGATCGCCATCCAGAACCCGGAGGAAGTGGTCTCCGAGATCATCCGCCTCTCCTCCTGCCATCCCAACCTGGTGCAGAACCTGTGCCAACAGCTGATCCTGGAAGCGAACCGCCGGCATGCGCGCCAGATCACGCCCGCTGACCTGCTGCGCGTGCGCCATTCGAGCAGCTTCCACGAGTACTACCTAGAGGTCACGTGGGGCAATACGTCGGCGCTCGAGCGCGCGATCACGCTCCTGATCGCCGACCGGGAGAGCGTGGCCTTGAGCGAGATCCAGCAGATCCTGGCAGAGGCCGACCTGGAGGTCAGCCAGGCGGAGGTCGAGCGCGCCGTCGCGGGCCTGCGCCTGAACAGCATCCTCGCCAAAGAGGGGCAGCGCTACAGGCTGTCCAGCGCCGTCTTTGCCGATATCGTGCGCGAGAGCCAAGAGGTCGACATCCTGCTCAGCGCCCTGCGCAGCGAGGTGCGCGGTGGTGTCGCAACAGGGGAGGGGAGGGTACACCCGTGAATGCGCTGTTCAAGACGACGGGCCCGCTGGACTTTGACCTGGATCGCGCGATCTATGTCGAGCGGCCTGAGCGCCAGGACATCTTTCGCGAGATCCGCAAGCCGTTCGTCGAACGCTACGTCGCCCTGCTCGGCTCCCGCCAGATGGGCAAGACCACGCTGCTCTATCGCGTCTACCGCGAGGTGCGGCGCGTCAACGACCCGGTCGCCTTTCTCGACCTTTCGGCGTACCGCATCGACAGCGTAAGCCAGAGCTATGCGCACGCTGCGCTCAAGATCTGGGAAGAGTTGTCTGGGTGGTTGGCGACCGCCGGCAAGCTGCGCGCCATGGCGGGCGCCGTGGACGGCGCGATCCGGTTCCGCGAGTTCCTGCTCGACTTGGCGCGCCAGTGCCGGGGCACGCGGATCGTGATCCTGCTCGACGAGGTGGGGTCGTTCATCTCGAATATGGGCTTCTTTGAGACCCTGCGCAGCATCTCTTCCAGCGGCGTGCACGATTCGGAGCAGGCATTCAGAAAGTACCTGTTTGTCTTTTCCGGGGCGGTCGACCTGCACGACCTGACCACGGGGCGCAACTCGCCGCTTGCCAATGTCTGCAAGCCGGTCTACCTCAACGACTTTGACCTGCTGGGCACCGAGTACCTGGTCAGCAACCTGGGCCAGTTCGCGCCCCTCGAGCCCGACCTGCCCGACTATATCCATAGCCAGACGCACGGGCACCCCTACCTGACGCAGCGCATCTGCGCCCAGATCGAGGGCGAGCAGATGGCGCGCAAGCGTGCCTTGCGGCGGATCACGCTCCAGGACGTGGACCGGGCGCTCGACCACATGCTCGAAGAGGACGAGAACATCCGCTACGTGATCCTCCAGCTCGAGCGGTACGCACAGGCGCGCGAGCTGCTGCGCCAGATGATGGTCAACGGGCTCAAGGTGCCGTTCAGCATCATCGACCCGCGCGTTGCGCGCCTCTTTGTGATCGGCGCCATCCGCCGCGAAAAGATGGTCGAGAGTGTGGATGGCATCCAGCGCGAGCGCGCGCGCTGCGCGGTGCGCAATCCGATCTACGAGCGCGTGTTCCGCCAGTACTTTGACCAGGCTTTGCCCGGGAACGGCGTGCCGCACACGATCAAGTCGGCCACGCCCGCCGATCTGCCGGAGGCGGTCGATCCGCGGAACTATCTTGACTTTCACATCCGCGTGCACCCCAGGCCCGCGCGCAGCGAGAGCTATCCGCTCACCGTCGACTCGTGGAGCGGGGCAGGGAACGGGACCATAAAGCTCGACCTGCAGGGCCAGGCCTTGGTCGCGATCGTCAGGCGCCTGGAAGGCAACCAGATCCAACGCGAGGACCTGATCAGGCTCGGCAGCGCGCTGTGGGAAGCGGTGTTCGCCTCGCCCGATATCGAGCGGCGCTACGTCGCCTGCCAGGCTGAAGTGGGGACCACGAAGGGCATCCGCCTCAAGCTGAACATCGAGGCGCCCGAGCTGATGCAGATGCCGTGGGAGTACCTGTATGACCCCGACGCGCAGACCTTTCCCGCGCTCTCGCCGCGCACGCCGATCACGCGCTACACCAACCCGCGCCAACACGAACCGCCGCCGCTCTCGTTCGAATCGCCGCTCCGGATCCTGCTCGTGAGCGCACAGCCCGGCGATCAGCCTCAGCTCGACGTCAACGCCGAGCGCGACCAGATCGTGCAGGCGATGGATGTCCTGCAGACCACGGGCAAGGTCCAGATCGAGGCCCTGCAGCACGCCACCGTGCGCAGCCTGCAGTCGATGCTGCGCCGCCCGTTCCACGTGCTGCACTATGTCGGTCACGGCGTCTACGACGAGCGCACCGGGAGCAGCATGCTCGTCATGGAGGATGAGGACGGCGATACGCACGCCATCTCGGCGGCGCAGCTGCAGTACTTGTTGCGCGATACGACGGTGCGGCTCACGGTGCTCAACGCCTGCCTGACTGCGCGCGGCGCCGCAGGGCGGAGCATCGCGGGCGAGCTCATGCGCGCCGGTCTCTCGGCGACCCTGGCTATGCAGTTTGCAATTTCCGAGAGTAGTGCTACAATCTTTGCGGGCGAGTTCTATCGCACGTTGGCCGACGGATGGCCGGTCGACGCCGCGGTTGCCGAGGGGCGCAAGGCGGTCATGTTTGCCACCGACCTGCACGCGATGGACTGGGGTGTGCCGGCGTTGTTCATGCGCACCCACGATGGCGTCCTTTTTCGGCGCTTGCGCTAGCGCGATACCGCTTTCTGCTCCAGGCTGTGTGGTCTCGCTGCGCGGTGACTTGCCCCCGGCTGCCGACTCTAGACGTTCTCCAGGAGACTGCACATGACCACGATTCGGCGCATCGGCGTCCTGACCAGCGGCGGGGATGGCCCAGGCCTGAACCCGTGCATCCGTGCCGTGACGCGCACCGCGATCAGCAAGGGCGTGGAGGTGATGGGGATCCGGCGCGGCTACACCGGGTTGATCAACGGCGAGTTCGAGCCCTTTAGCGCGCGCTCGGTGGGCGGGATCCTCGGTCAGGGGGGGACGATCCTGGGCACGACGCGGCTTCCCGAGTTCGTGGAGGATCGCTATCAGCGCCGGGCGATCCGCGAGCTCAACCAACACGGCGTCGACGGTCTGGTGGTCATCGGGGGCAATGGCTCGCTCAGCGGCGCGCTGGCGCTCCACGAGCAGGGCTTTGCCGCGATCGGCGTGCCCGGTACGATCGACAACGACGTGGGCGGCACAGACATTGCCGTCGGCGTGGACACTACCCTCAACACGGTGCTCGACGCGATCGACAAGATCAAGGATACCGCATCCTCGCACGAGCGTGCGTTCCTGATCGAGGTCATGGGCCGCGACTGCGGCTACCTGGCCTTGATGAGCGGCATGGCGGGGGGCGCCGAGATGATCCTGATCCCCGAGATCCCGACCCCGGTCGAGGCGGTCGCCGCATGTCTGTCCGACGCCTACATGCGCGGCAAGTCGCACGGGATCGTGATCGTCGCCGAAGGGTACAAGCCGGGCACGCAGGCAGTGCTCGAATACCTGCGCGCACACGAGGATGATCTGGGATTCAGGATGCGGGTCACCGTCCTTGGCCACGTCCAGCGCGGCGGGCGCCCGTCGGCGTACGACCGCATCCTGGCGACGCGCCTGGGCGCTGGCGCCGTCGAGGGGCTGCTTGCCGGCAAGAGCGGTCACGTCGCCGGCATGATCGGCGGCAGCGTGGCCTATACCCCCCTCTCAGAAGCCGTCGCCGCCCTGCGCCCGATCAACGAGCGTCTGTACGAGCTGGCGCACATGATGGAAGTGTAGCATTCCTTGCGCCGCTTCCCACGCGCACGCACGCGGATCCCGGACCAGGGCGAGACCCGGTCTGCCTACGACGCCATCGCACATCCCTACGGCGACCGTTGGTTCGACATCCGCTTGCACGAGGACATGGCGCGTTTTGTGGGCCGGCTTGCCCCCGGCGTTCGCGTGCTCGACGTCGGCTGCGGTCCCGGTCGTGACACGGCGTGGTTGGTTGAACAGGGCTACGATGCCTATGGCGTCGACCTCTCGCTCGGCATGCTGCGCGCGGCACGGCAGCGTGGCCTCGATGTGCCCGTGGCCCAAGCCGACATGCGGCGCCTGCCCTTCCCCAAGGGCGCGTTTCGCGGGCTGTGGGTCTGCGCCTCCCTGCTGCACATCCCCAAGACCGAGGCGAGCGGCGTCCTGCGCGAGCTGGAACGGGTCGTCCACCCCGGTCACATCTATGTCGCCGTCAAGCGGGGCGAGGGCGAGGCATGGGTCGAGGACTCGCGCGGGATCCGGCGCCTCTTTGCCTACTACCATCCCGACGAGCTGCAGCTCCTCATGGAGCGTTCTGGCTTTGAAGTCCTGTCGTGCTGGGAGAACGCGGACAGCGCGGGACGTGCGCGCCCGTGGATCAACGTCCTCGCCTGGTCCAAGATCGAGACCCCGCGCTCCGGCGTCTCGGCAGTAGTGCTCGACGAGCGGGGGCATGTGCTGCTGACCCGCCGCGCAGACAACGGGGCGTGGTGCCTGCCCGGCGGGCACCTGGACTACGGGGAGACGGTCGAGCAGTGCGCGGTGCGCGAGGTGCGCGAAGAGACGGGCCTGCAGGTTTCGGTCGAGCGCCTGGTGGGCGTCTACTCTACGCCTTGGCCTCCGGACCCAGACGTGCCTCGGCCCAGGCACTATGTGGTCCTCCACTTTGCCTGCCGCGTGGTGGGCGGCGAGATCCGGCTCAGCGAAGAGACGACCGAGGTCCGCTACTTCGCCCCCGATGCCCTGCCGGAGGACCTCTTTGCGTGGCATCGCGTCCGGATCGCCGATGCCCTGAGCGGGAGCTGTGCGCCCGTGATCCGCTGATCGCCCGCAGCGCAAGCGATCGGCACGCCAGGCCCGTCCCTCCCTGCCGCCTGTCGCACAGCTAGGCGAGCAGCGCGCCCTCGTGTCGCAGCAGCCATTCCTTGCGCCACAGCCCGCCGCCATAGCCGACCATCTCGCCGTGACTGCCGACCACGCGGTGGCATGGGACGATGATCGCGATCGGGTTACGTCCCGCCGCCGCCCCCACGGCGCGGAGCGCGCGTGGGTTCTCGACTGCGCGCGCCAGTTCGGCGTAGGAAAGGGTTTGCCCGTACGGGATGGATGCGATCGCTTGCCACACGCGCTCCTGGAACGGCGTGCCCTCCAGGGCGAGGGGCAGATCGAACGTCTGCCGGTGTCGGGCAAAGTAGGCGCGGATCTGCTTCAGCGCGTGGCGGATGTGCCCGTTCCCGGCGATGCCATACTGCTGCGCTGCCACGAAATGCACCGACGTGATCGCGTCCCTAGTGGCACAGATCTCGATCAAGCCGATCGGCGACTCATAGTATCCCAGGTAGGTCTCGACGACCTTGGACGGCTGCGCACGATCTGTGGGGGCGACCTCGGGCTTCATGACCACCCTCCTTTCGCGACCAGGTTGGGGACACGCACTTTCATTATAGGCGTCGTTTCTGGCTACGTCAAACCTCGCACGTGCATTTGACATTTCCGTACCTTTGGGTTATGATTAGTCTATCTTTAGCGGAGCGACGCGATGTCTCGTCTACTCTTGGCACAACAGACGATCGATACGGCGCACACGGGCAGTGCGTCCGTCTCTGTGCGCGCCTTCCCCTTCTATTACTTTTACAGCCGGATGGGCAGATTGCCTCACGCCGGGTGGAAGGGGAGTCGCTAGCCAGACCCGGACACAACGGAAGAGCGTGGAGCAATCAAGCTCCACGCTCTTTTTTGTTCCCGGGTCCTGTGGAGAGGAGCGTTCGATGGGCGTTTGTCGAGGGATCCGCGGCGCCACCACCGTCGCCGCGAACGACGTAGATGAGATCTTGGATGCGACAGAGGAACTGTTGCGGCAGATCATCGCCGCCAACGGTGTGCGCGAAGCCGACGTCGCCAGCGCGATCTTTACGGCAACGCGAGACCTCGACGCCGTCTACCCGGCGGTCGCCGCGCGTCGCCTGGGCTGGACACACACGACGCTGCTGTGTGTGCAGGAAATGGCGGTCCCGGGCAGCCTGGCGCGCTGCATTCGGGTGCTCATTCACTGGAACACCGAGCGGTCGATAGACCAGATCCGGCACGTGTACCTGCGCGAGGCGCGCCAGCTTCGTCCCGATCTGGCGGCGCACGACCAGGCTCCTCAAGAGGAGGCGCGATGACGACGGTCTCGTTCCAGGGAATCGCAGGCGCATACTCGGAAGAGGAGGCGCGATGACGACGGTCTCGTTCCAGGGAATTGCAGGCGCATACTCGGAGGAGGCGACGCGCCAGTTCTTTGGCGCGCAGGTCGCCTCGCTGCCCTGCCACACCCTCACCGACCTCTTTGTCGCGGTCGAAGAGGGAGCAGCCGACTATGGCATGCTGCCTGTGGAGAACTCGCTCGCCGGATCGGTGGTCCAGGCCTACGAACTGCTGATGGAGCACGATCTGCGCGTCCGTGCAGAGGTCATCCTGCGCGTGCGCCATCGGCTGCTCGCCGTGCCCGATACGTCGATCGCCGACCTCAAGCGCGTGCGGTCGCATCCCCAGGCCCTGGCGCAGTGCGAGCGCTACCTGGCGCGGCGTGGGCTCGAAGCGGTGGCGAATTTCGACACCGCTGGCAGCGCGCGCGAGCTCGCCGAGCACCCCGATCCGCAGACCGGCGTGATCGCCAGTGCGTTGGCTGCCGACTTGTACGGCTTGCAGATCCTGGACGAGGACGTCGAGGACCTGCCGTTCAACTATACGCGCTTCTTTGTCCTCGGGCTCGATGATCCGCCGCGTGCACAGCGCAGCAAGACCTCGCTGATCTTTACCACGCGCCACCAACCCGGCGCCCTGTACGACAGCCTGGGCGAGTTTGCCAAGCGCGGGATCAACCTCTCCAAGATCGAGTCCCGCCCGCGACGCAACCGTCCCTGGCAGTACCTGTTCTACCTGGATTTCGACGGGCACTGGCAGGACCCGCCGTGCGAGGCAGCTCTGATGGGCCTGCTGCGCCGCTCGTCGTTCGTCAAGCTGCTCGGATCCTACCCCGCGGCGACGACGCCGCTGGGCGATGAGGCGTAAGCCCCGCAGGTCGCCGCGAACAAGCAGCAACTGGCCTTTGCCAAGACGACTGCTCAACCAACATCCTTGTTCTGCGATGCAGGTCAGCGAGAGGGAGGAGCGGGGCGACGGGGTCACGTTCTGTGATACGATCACCGACGAGGACGGGCTGCGCCGCATGCCGTGCACATGCACGAGCTAAAAGGGGAGCGGAACATGATCATCATTATGCGCAAGGACGCCACCCCGCGCGAGGTGGCGAACGTGATCGCGCGCGTCGAGCAGCTGGGGCGCCAGGTGCACCTTTCAGAAGGAGAAGAGCGGACGATCATCGGCGTCGTCGGCGATGGGCGTCCCTTGGATCGCGATCAGCTCGAGCGCATGAGCGGCGTGGAGGGCACTGTGCCCATCCTGCGACCGTTCAAGCTCGCCAGTCGTGACTTTCGGCCCCACGATACGTTGGTCAGGCTCGACGGCTTTGTCGCCGGGGACAAGCCGATCGTGGTCTGCGCTGGTCCGTGCGCCGTCGAGAACCGCGACCAACTCCTCACAGCCGCACACGCGGTCAAAGCGGCGGGCGCCACGGTGCTGCGGGGCGGCGCTTTCAAGCCGCGTACCTCGCCGTACAGCTTTCAGGGCCTGGGCGTCGAGGGCCTCAAGCTGCTCGCCGAGGCGCGCGAGCAGACGGGCCTGCTGATCGTGACCGAGGTCATGTCGCCCGAACAGGTGCCGCTGGTTGCGACCTATGCCGACATCCTGCAGATTGGCGCGCGCAACATGCAGAACTATGCGCTCCTCAACGTGGTGGGCGAAGCGCAGCGTCCTGTGCTGCTCAAGCGGGGCATGATGTCCACGATGGAAGAGCTGCTCATGTCGGCGGAATACATCCTGTCGCACGGGAACGACCGCCTGATCCTGTGCGAGCGCGGGATCCGGACCTTCGAGCACTATACGCGGAATACGCTCGACATCAACGCGGTGCCGATGCTCAAGCAGCTCACCCATCTGCCGGTCTTTGTCGACCCCAGCCACGGCACCGGCAAGTGGGAGCTGGTCAGTCCCGTCGCCAGGGCTGCCATCGCCGCGGGCGCCGATGGCTTGCTGATCGAGGTCCATCCCAATCCTGAAGCGGCGCTGTCGGATGGCGTCCAGTCGCTCAAGCCGGAGCGGTTCGCCAAGCTGATGGTCGAACTTCGCGCCGTCGCGGAAGCTGTGGGGAGGACGCTATGAGCGACCCCGTCTTTGCCGAGGTGAGGGTCGAGGCGCTGGCGCAGGCGCAGGCTGCCATCGTGGGCCTGGGGTTGATGGGCGCCTCGCTTGCCGGGGCGCTGCGCGGGTGCTGCCGCCGCGTGGTCGGCGTTGCGCGGCGCACGGCGACCGTGGAAGCGGCGCTCTCGCGGGGGCTGGTCGATGCGGCGACGATCGACCTGGGGGAGGGCCTCGCTGGCGCCGACATCGTGATCCTGAGCATGCCGGTGCGTGCGATCCTGCAGCACATGGCGTCGATCGCCGCGCGCCTGGCGCCTGGGGCCCTGCTGATGGACCTGGGCAGCACCAAGGCGGAGATTGTCAACGCCATGGCGGATCTGCCCCCGCACGTCCAACCCCTGGGCGCGCACCCGATGTGTGGCAAGGAACAGTCCGGCATCGAGGTCGCCGACCCGGCGCTCTATGTGGGCCGTACCTTTATCCTTTCGCCGCTCGCGCGCACCTCGCCGCGCGCGTTGGCACTCGGAAGGGCGCTGGTGGCGGCAGTCGGCGCGACCCCGCTGATCGTCGAGGCCCCACGCCAGGATTACCTCGTCGCCACGGTCAGTCACTTGCCCTACCTGCTGGCGTGCGCGCTGGTCAGCACTGCAGACGAGACGACGTCGCCCGACCCCCTCGCCTGGGAGATCGTCGCCGGCGGCTATCGCGATACGTCACGCGTGGCGGGCAGCGACGTGACCATGATGCTCGACATCCTGCTCACCAACCGCGACGAGGTGGTCAAGGCAGCTGGGGTCTGCCTGTCCAAGCTCGCCTGGCTGCGCGACATGATCGCCGAGGGCGACGAGGAACAGCTGCGCACGGCGCTGTCGGCGATCCGCGAGAAGCGGAGAGAGATGTTCCCGTAGGGAGAGGGAGGGCGAGCCATGTCTGTATCGAGCGATCAGGCACATACGTGGGCGATCGCCCCGGCGGCGCGCCTGGGAGGCCAAGTACGCGTGCCGGGCGACAAGTCGATCTCGCATCGCGCGCTCATGCTGGGCAGCCTCGCCGCAGGGGTCACCCAGGTTGAGGGGTTCCTGCCCTCCGGCGACTGCATGGCGACGCTGGCTTGCTTGCACGCGCTGGGCGTCCGCGTCGAGATGCGCGGCGAGACCTCGATCGCGGTCCACGGGCGGGGGCTGCGCGGCTACACGCCCCCCACCGCACCGCTCGACTGCGGGCGCTCGGGCACGACCATGCGCCTCCTGTCCGGGATCCTCGCCGGACAGGCGTTCGACACCATCCTGACCGGCGACCCGCAGCTGGTCCGCCGCCCGATGCGGCGTGTGACGGGGCCCCTGCGCGAGATGGGCGCGGACATCGTCGACGAGGAGGGGCACGCGCCGCTGATCGTGCGCGGCGCCGCGCTCCACGGCAGCGACCTGCGCCTGACCGTCGCCAGCGCGCAGGTCAAGTCTGCGCTGCTCCTTGCCGGGCTGTACGCTCATGGGCCGACCGTGGTCCGGCAGTGCGGGCCCGCGCGTGACCACACCGAGCTCATGCTGAGCGCCATGGGGGTCCAGATCGAGGTCGACGGGCTGGACGTCACGCTCCACCCCCCGGGCCCCAGGTCCCTCGCGCCCTTGTCGCTCCACGTGCCGGGCGACTTTAGCTCGGCGGCGTTCCTGCTGGTCGCTGCGCTCGTCGTCGCCGGCTCGACCCTGACCCTCGCCGGGATCGGCGTCAACCCGACCCGCACCGGGCTGCTCGACGTGCTGCAGCGCATGGGTGCGTACGTCGAGGTGCGGTGCGTGCGTCGCGCGAGCGGCGAACCGGTGGGCGATCTCGCCGTCCGCGCCGGGCGGTTGCACGGCGTGGAGGTGGACGGCGATACCGTGGTCCGCATGATCGACGAGTTCCCGGTCCTGGCGGTCGCCGCCACGCAAGCCGAGGGCGAAACGGTGGTACGCGACGCGTCGGAGCTGCGCGTCAAAGAGACCGATCGGATCGCGACCGTGGTCGAGGAGCTGGGCAAGATGGGCGCGCAGATCGAAGCTCGGCCCGACGGCTTTTGCGTGCACGGGCCAACCACACTGCGCGGCGCCAGGGTGCACAGCCACGGCGACCACCGGCTGGGCATGGCGCTGGCTGTGGCAGGCCTGATCGCCGAGGGGCAGACCACGGTCGAGGGGGTCGACTGCGTGGCGGACTCGTTCCCCGGGTTCGACGGGGTGTTGCGCGCGATCCGCCAGGGGTAGAGCGATGAAGTGGTTGGCGATCCAGTACCTCGAGGACGGGCCAGAAGCGGCGCGCATCGCGCCGGAGCGGGCTGCTGCGCGCCTGCGCGCGGCATTCGCGCGCCTGCCGCTGACGCACGTGTTGCTCGGCTGGAACCTCCCGCCGGCGGTGGTCGACGCGTGCCGCGCCGAGACGGCACGCGCCGGTGCGCGTCTCTACCGCTGGCATCCTCTCCTCACCGGTGATGGGGTCCTCGTGCCGCGCCCGGAGTGGCAGACGATCGGCCTGTCGGGAGAGCGCGTTCCCGGTTTCGGCGGCATGCCCGAGTTCACGTTTGTCTGCCCCAACCGCCCCGCGGTGCGCGAAGCCGTGGCGGCGCGGCTCGACGCGCTGTGCGACGCGGGCTGCTACGACGGCATGTTCCTCGATCGCATCCGCTTCCCCTCGCCGCTGGCTGCGCCCGCGCGCGCCCTGGCGTGCTTTTGCCCCGACTGCCAGCGCGCCGCGGCGGAGGACGGGATCGACCTCCAGGATGTGCGCCGCCGGACGCGGGGCCTGCTCGGGGACCGGTCGCGTGTGGAGGACGTGGTGCGCGCGCTGCTCGACCCCGAGAGCACGCCGGGGCCCACGGCGCCCAGCGGTGATCCCGACCTCGCCACGTTGAACCGCTATGCCCGCTTCCGGGCGCGCAGCGTGACCCGCGCCGTCCGTGGCGCTGCGGCGCAGCTCCACGCGCGCGGGCTCGAGGTAGGGCTCGACTGCTTCTCGCCTGCCCTGGCTTGGGCGGTCGGGCAGGACCTCGGTGCGCTGGATGCCTGCGGCGCGTGGATCAAGACCATGTCGTATGGTCACACCGATGGGCCAGCGGGCCTGCCGTTCGAGCTGCTGGCGCTCGCCGACTGGCTGGTTGCCGCGGGCGGGGACGCGTCGCACGTGCTCGATGTGCTCTCTCGCGCGGCACGCCTGCCGCTCCCGTCCTCGCGCGCCGTGCTGCGCGCGCGTGGACTGGCGGCGGATGCCCTCGCTGGCGAGGCGCGCCGTGCGCGGGGGGCTGGCGTGCGCGTCCTGCTCGCCGGGATCGAGCTGGTGGCGATCGAGGGCGTGACGCGTCTCGAGGACGCACAGATCGAAGGTGACCTGCGCGCCCTCGTGCGCGCGGGCGTCGATGGATTGGCGCTTTCCTGGGACCTGTTGTACATGCCGCTCGAGTGGCTGGACCTCGTGCGCCGCGTCGCGTTCGAGGAGCAGTGCGCTTAGGAGCGGTCTGCTGTTTCAGCGGAAAGGAGTGGAACGGTGCACACGGTAGACGAGCAGATGGCGATCCTGATGCGCGGGATCGACTATGGTGACGACCAGATCCTGGAGGTGATGACCGCCGAACTCTGCGAGCGGTTGGGCGAGGGGCGTCCGCTGCGCGTCTATTGCGGCTATGACCCGACCGCTCCCGACCTGCACCTGGGCCACACTGTGACCATGGTCAAGCTGCGCCAGTTCCAGGACCTGGGACACGAGGTGACCTTTGTGATCGGCACGTTCACCGGCGTGATCGGCGATCCCAGTGACAGGGACACGCCGCGCCCACAGCAAACGGCGGAGGAAGCGGCAGCCAAGGCTGCCAACTATGCCGCGCAGGCGTATCGCATCCTCGACCCCCAGCGGACCACGGTCCGCTACAACGCCGAGTGGCTTGCCGGTCTGACCCTCGCCGACGTGGTCGAGCTCGCTTCCTGCTTTACGCTGCAGCAGATCTTGGCCCAGGACCGCCTGGCGCGGCGTCAGCGGCGCGGCGACCCGATCTGGGTGCACGAGGCCCTCTACCCCTTGCTGCAAGGCTATGACGCAGTTGCCCTCGAGGCGGACGTGCAGGTGGGGGGCACCGAGCAGCTCTTCAACCTCTTGGCTGGGCGCAGGCTGCAGGAGCACTATGGGCAGCGTCCACAAGTCGTCCTCACGCTGCCGATCTTGGTGGGCACCGACGGGCACGCGCGCATGTCCAAGTCGGCGGGCAACGTGATCGGGATCGACGAGCCGCCGAATGACATGTACGGCAAGGTGATGCGCCTCCCCGATCACGCCATGGTCAACTATTACACCCTGGTCACCCGCTTCGAGGCCGATCAGGTCGCCGCCGTGGAGCGTGGACTGGCGGACGGGAGCCTGGATCCGATGCAGGCCAAGATGCGACTTGCGCGCGAGATCGTATCCAGGTACCATGGTCAAGAAGCAGCAGCGCGGGCCGAGCGACATTTTCGGCGTGTCCATCGCGAGCGCAAGCCGCCCGCCGAGATGCCCGTCTACCGCACGCCGCACGCAGAGATGCCGCTGATCGAGCTGTTGGTCGATGCGGGATTGGCGCCGACCAAGAGCCAGGCGCGGCGCCTGGTGACGCAAGGCGGGGTCCGCGTGGACGGCGACCCGGTAGAGGACGTGGCTGCGTCGGTGCCCATCCGCGATGGGACGGTGGTACAGGTGGGCAGGCGCGGCTACGTCCGCCTGGCGCGCGCCGAGGGGCGCACAGGCGCCGAGCTGGAGCAGCCATGATCGACGGACAGACGCGACTGGTCGGCGTGATCGGGTGGCCGATCGCGCACAGCCTCTCGCCCACGATGCACAACGCAGCCTTTGACGCGCTGGGCCTCAACTGGCGGTATCTGGCCTTCCCGGTTCTCCCGGGCCAAGTTGGGGAGGCGATCGCCGGGCTGCGGGCGCTCGGTTTCCGCGGCGTGAACGTCACCGTGCCCCACAAGGAAGCCGTGATCCCGTACCTCGACGCCATTCCGGCGCGCGTGCGGCAGTTCGGCGCCGTGAACACGGTGATCGTCGATCGCGACGCGGAGGGGGCGTGCGCCTTGCGCGGCGAGAACACCGACGTCGAGGGGTTCGCCTATGCTCTGCGCGAGGGAGGTTTCGAGCCGCAAGGCAGGCGCGTGCTGGTCGTTGGCGCCGGGGGCGGCGCTCGCGGCGTCGTGTACGGGCTGTGTGGCGCGGGTGCGGCGCGGGTCAGCGTGCTCAACCGGACCCCCGAGCGCGCCGCGCGGCTGGTCGAGGACCTCGCTCCGGGCGCCGGGAGCACGCGCCTACGTTGGGGCGCGCTGACGCCGGATGCCCTGGTCCGCGCCGCCCAGGAGGCAGACCTCTTGGTCAACACGACGACGCTGGGCATGTGGCCTCACGTCGAGGCGTCGATCTGGCCCGACGACCGTTCGCTGCCCGCTCATCTGGCGGTCTGCGACCTGGTCTACCGCCCCTTGGAGACCCGGCTGCTCCGCCAGGCGCGCGCCGCTGGGGCGCCCGCGATCGACGGGCTGGGGATGCTGATCGCACAGGGGGCGCTCTCCTTCGAGATGTGGACCGGGCAGTGGCCCCCGGCAGACGTGATGCGCGCGGCGTGCGAGGCTGCGCTCGATGCGCCGCGTGGGGACGAGGAGGGGTAGGGTGAGCGTACTGCGCTACCTGACGGCGGGCGAATCGCACGGGCCCTGCCTGACGGCGATCGTCGAGGGACTGCCCGCCGGGCTGCGCGTCGACGCGGCGGCGATCGACCGTGACCTGCGGCGCCGCCAGGGGGGGTACGGGCGCGGGGGACGGATGGCGATCGAGCGCGACCACGTCCAGATCGTGGGCGGCGTGATCGGCGGGCAGACGACCGGCGCGCCGGTCGCGCTGCGGATCGACAACCGTGACTGGGCCAACTGGCGCGAGCGCTGGGCTAGCGGCGACCTGTCCCCGCTGACCGTGCCTCGCCCGGGGCACGCCGACTATGCGGGCATGGTCAAGTATGGCTTCGACGACGCGCGCCCAGTGCTCGAGCGCGCCAGCGCGCGCGAGACGGCGGCGCGGGTCGCGGTAGGCGCGTTAGCCCGCCTTCTCCTCGCCGAGGCGGGGATCGCGGTGGGCAGTTACGTGACGGCAGTCGGCGGCGTGGTCGCCCACGTGCCCGACCTGCCAGATGCGGAGCTGTGGCGCTTGGCGGAAGAGAGCGACGTGCGGTGCCCGGATCCGCGCGCCGCAGCCGAGATGCGCGCCGCGATCGATGCCGCGCGCGCGGGAGGCGACTCGCTGGGCGGCGTGTTCGTCGTCAGCGCCACCGGGGCGCCCGTGGGCCTCGGCAGCTACGTGCACTGGGAGCGGCGGCTCGACGCGCGCCTGGCGGCGGCGCTGATCGGGATTCAGGCGATCAAGGGGGTCGAGATCGGGCCCGCCTTCGAAAATGCGCGCATGCCCGGCACGCAGGTGCACGACGCCTTTGTGCCTGTCTCTGGAGCCAGCGGAGGGGCGGCGAGCGTGACCCGCGCCAGCAACCGCGCCGGCGTGACCCGCGCGAGCAACCGCGCGGGCGGCATCGAGGGCGGGATGAGCAACGGGATGCCGATCGTCGTGCGCGCGGCGATGAAGCCGATCCCGACTACGATCGCGCCGCAGCGCTCGGTTGACCTGGCGACGGGCGAGCCGGCTGATACGCAGTACCAGCGCTCCGACGTGTGCGCCGTGCCTGCCGCCTCGGTCGTCGGCGAGGCGATGGTCGCCTGGACCCTGGCGGATGCGCTCCTCGAAAAGAGCGGCGGCGACAGCGTGGACGAGGTGCTGAGGAACCTGGGATGCGCGTCTCGCTGATCCTGGGCCACCCGCGCCGGGGCAGTTTCAACCACGCCGTCGCCGAGACGGCGCGACGCACGCTGTGCGCGGACGGGCACGCGGTCTGCTGCCACGATCTCTATGCCGAGGGGTTCGACCTGATCTTACCCGCTCTAGAGATCCCGCGGGACGCCGCGCTCGACCCGCTCCTCGCCCGCCACTGCGACGAGATCGCTTCCGCCGACGGGATCGTGATCGTGCACCCCAACTGGTGGGGGCAGCCGCCCGCAATCGTGAAGGGATGGATCGACCGCGTGCTGCGCCCGGGCGTGGCCTATGCCTTTACCGAGGGAGACAGTGGGGAGGGCGTGCCCATCGGCCTGCTTGCCGCGCGGACCGCACTCGTCTACAATACGTCCAATACGCCGCACGAGCGCGAGATGCGCGTCTTTGGCGATCCGCTCCAGGCGCTGTGGGAAGACTGCATCCTCCGCCTGTGCGGCGTGCAGCAGGTCCAGCGCCGCATGTTCGGCGTGGTCGTGACCAGCACGCCGGAGCAGCGCCAGGTGTGGCTGGACGAGGTGGCAGAGATGGTGCACCAGGCTTTCCCGCGCGCGCACGGCGCGCCAGAGCGGTGAGCGCCGACCCGCGCACCCCAGACGAGATCGCCCGCTACCTGGCGGTCGAGGCGCCGCCGCAGCGGGCGGACCTGGCGTTCGTCTTTGGCACGCGGCATCCCGATCCCGCGCGCATCGCTGCCGGCCTCTACCGCCGCGGCGTGGTGCGCTATGTGATCCTGACCGGCGGGTACAACGCGATCGACGGTCGCTGCGAGTCGCTGTCCCACCTCCAGATCCTGCTCGACCAGGGCGTGCCCGGTGAGGCGGTGATCGTCGAGCAAGAGTCGGCCAACACGCTGGAGAATGTGACCTGTGCCCGGCGCGCGATCGAGGCGCAGATCGGCACCGGCGCGATCGCGGCGGTCGTGGCGGTGGCCAAGTGGTATCACAGCCGGCGCGCGCTGATGACCCTGCGCCGCCATTTCCCGGCGGGCGCCCGCTACTATGCGGTCACATACGAGCCACCCGGCTTCCCGCGCACAGGATGGGAGCGCGACCCCGAGGTCGCCCGTCGGGTGCGCAGAGAGGTGGAGGCCATTTCCCGCTACCTGGCGGCAGGGCACATCGCCGAGATCCGGCTGGAGGGCGAGGCGTACATCTGACCCGGCGGCTGTGAACGACATACCTCAGATGCGCCGGGGTAGGACAATGGTTGGTAGTAATCGCTTTAGCGGTCTCTTGGGCGGCTGAAGCCGCAACTACGAACGTCTGCGATGTTTTGCGGCAAGATCTGTGATATTCGCGCTGTTCGTGCGCGCTGAGAGGGGGTACATGCGATGGAGTACGTGCGGCTGGGACGTTCGGGGCTCAAGGTCTCGCGGATCTGCCTGGGGACGATGACCTTTGGCGGCGGCGCGGATGAGGCGACGTCTTTTGCGATCATGGATCGCTTCATGGAGCGTGGGGGGACGTTCCTGGATACGGCGGACCAGTACGCGTCCGGCCTTTCCGAGTCGATCGTCGGGCGCTGGATCGCCGAGCGCGGGGTGCGCGACCAGGTCGTCCTCGCGACCAAGGTGTACACGCAGATGGGGCCTGGGCCGAACGATGGCGGGCTGTCGCGGATCCACATCCAGCGCGCCGTCGAGGACAGCCTGCGGCGGCTGAACGTCGACGTGATCGACCTGTACCAGATCCACCGCTGGGATTTCGACGCGCCGCCCGAGGAGACGCTGGAGACGCTCAACGACCTGGTGCGGCAGGGCAAGGTGCGCTACATCGGCTGCTCCAACCTGCGCGCGTGGCACCTGGCGCGCTACCTGCAGCTCTCCAGAGCGCGGGGGTGGTCGCGTTTCATCAGCCTGCAGCCGATCTACAGCGCCCTGAACCGGGGAATCGAGAACGACGTGCTTCCCCTGTGCGCCGAGGAGGGTCTGGGCGTGATCGTCTACAACCCCCTCGCCGGGGGCGTACTGACCGGCAAGTACAGCCGCGGCGAGACGCCCGGAACGGGCACGCGGCTGGGCGATATGCGTGGCTACCAGGACCGCTACTACACCGACCAGGCGCTGGAGATCGTGGATGGCTTTGTGGGCGCGGCGCGCGCGCGGGGGGTGACGCCGGCGCAGCTCGCCCTGGCGTGGGTTCTCGCCGAACCGCGGATCAGCTGCCCGATCGTCGGCGCGCGCACCCTGGCGCAGCTCGACGACACGCTGGGGGGCCTCGAGATCGGCCTCTCCGCGGAGGATCGCGCCGCGATCCCGGCGGTGCTGCCCGGACGGTGGGTCGGCGTGGACCCGGTCTTCGACCGGCAGGCCTAGGAGCCGGTATGGCATCGACGACGGCGAACATTGTCCTGACCGGGTTCATGGGTACCGGCAAGAGCAGCGTCGGGCGAGAGGTGGCGCGGCAGCTGGGGCGCCCGTTCGTCGACATGGACGCCGAGATCGAGGCGCGCGCTGGCATGGCAATTTCGGAGATCTTTCGGCAGGGCGAAGACGCCTTTCGCGCGCTGGAGCGCGAGGTGTGTCGCGCGCTGAGCGAGCGGCGCGGGCTGGTGATCGCCACCGGGGGCGGCGCCCTGATCGACCCGCAGAACCGGCGCCGCATGATGGCCTCTGGTCCGGTGTTCTGCCTGCACTGCACGGTCGACCGCATCCTAGAGCGGCTGGCGCAGGCCCAAGACCGCCCGCTGCTCGACGTGGACGATCGCCGGCGCGAGATCGAGCGCCTGCTCGAGGCACGCGCCGAGGCGTACGCCGCGATCCCGCGCCAGATCGACACCACGGCGCTGACCGTGGACCAGGTCGCGGCGCGCGTGATCGAGGATGCCGACGCGATCCTGCTCCCCGTGCGGACCCCCAGCGGCGGGTACCCGATCCACATCGGGCGCGGGCTCCTCGAACGGACCGGCGCCCTGGTGCGTACGGCGATCCCGGCGCAGCGCGTGGCTCTGGTCACCAACCCGGTCGTCGGGCCCCTCTATGGCGCGCGCGTGTGCGGCGCGCTGCGGGATGCCGGGATCGAGCCCGTGATGTGTACCATGCCCGACGGCGAGGCGAACAAGACGTTGGGGACACTGGCTTCGCTCTATACGCAGTTCGTGGCGTGTGGGCTGGATCGCAGCGGCGCAGTGCTTGCCCTCGGCGGGGGGGTGACGTGCGACGTGGCGGGCTTTGCCGCCGCGACCTACATGCGCGGCGTCCCCGTGGTCCAGGTCCCGACCACGCTGCTCGCCATGGTCGATGCGAGCGTGGGCGGCAAGACGGCGGTCGACCTGCCGGAGGGCAAGAACCTGGTCGGCGCCTTTGTGCAGCCCGCCTTGGTCGTGATCGATCCCGATGTCCTGGGCACGCTGCCGGCGGGCGACGTGGCTTCGGGCATGGCAGAGCTGCTCAAGCACGGGGTCCTCGCCGATCCCGAGCTTTTCGCCGCCTTGGAGCGCGCTGCCCCCGATCCAGGCGACTGGGAGCGCTGGATCGCCCGCTCGCTCCAGGTCAAGATCGACGTGGTCGAACGGGATCCTTTCGAGCGCGGGTGGCGCGCGGTCCTCAACCTGGGCCATACCACGGCGCACGCCCTCGAGCAGCTCAGCGGGTTCAGCCTGCGCCACGGCGAGGCGGTCAGCATCGGCATGGTCGTCGCGGCACAGATCGCCGTCGCGCGCGGCACGGCGGACCCCCCGCTGCCGGCGCGCATCGCGGCGGCGCTCGCCCGGCACGGGCTCCCCGTGCGCTGCCCGCCCTACGACGCACAACAGATCTGGATCGCCATGGGGCGGGACAAGAAAAGGCGAGCCGGGCGCCTGCGTTGGATCTTGCCGCGCGCGGTCGGCGCCGTCGAGATCGTCGAGGACGTGCCGCGAGAGGTCGTGATCGACGCCCTGTGCGCCCTGGGGGCAGCCTGTTGACCTGTGACATGCTGGATGCCGGGCTCCGGTGTCACTGTGGTTGACTCTTGGCGGGCGCTGCTGTACAATGCATACACACGGCGACCCCGCACACGCTTCCCATCCCATCGCGCAGCGTCGATGTCCGATCCGGACCGCACAGGAGGGTACAATGCACATCGTAACGGATAGCGGAACCGACCTGTGGCTGCCCGCCGAGCAGATCGCGGAACTGAACATTCACATCGTGCCACTCATTGTCACCCTCGAAGCCAAGTCCTACCGCGAAGGCGTGGACATCCAGCCGGAGGCATTCTATCGCCTGCTGGCAGCGACCGAGGACCTGCCGATCACGTCGCAGCCATCGGCGGGGGAGTTCGCCGAGGTGTATCGACGGTTGGCGGTCACGGATCCAGACATCCTGTCGATCCATCTGTCGTCCGGTTTGAGCGGCACGTACAACGCGTCGCAAGCGGGCGCAGCCCTGGTGCCGGAGGCGAACGTCACCCACGTCGACACAAAGACATTGTCTGCCGCAGCGGGATGGCAGGTCGAGGCGGCAGCCCGGGCACTGAAAGCGGGGTGGTCAAAGGACCGGGTCCTGGCATTGATGGAGCGTATCAGCGCTGCCAGCGAGAGCGTGTACACCCTGAACGAGCTCAGGTACTTGATACACGGCGGGCGCATCGGCCACATGAAGGGGCTGATCGCCTCGGTGTTGAACCTCAAGCCGCTGATCGGGGTGGAAAAACTGAACGGGACCTACGTGCAGCTTGGGCAGGTGCGGACGTTCAGGGGCGCGGTCAAGGCATTGGTGGATCTGATGGCTCGCCATCACGCGCCCGGCAGTGCGCTGCGCGTGCAGGTGCTCCACGCAGACAACCCGGAAGGGGCAGCCACGCTGCGCGAGCAGATCGATCGACGGTTTGACTGCACCTGGTTGCCGGTCGGTCCCATGTCGCTGGTCCTGGGGGCGCACACGGGCCCCAGCATGGTGGGTGTCGCCTACGCATCCCTGGCGGCGTTCGCCGAGGTGCCATAGCGCGGGCGGTGCGCGATCGGCGCCGTCGAGATCGCCGAGGATGTGCCTCGACGGGGCGTGATCGTTTTGCAGGTGGCCCATTCTCAGGATGCCGGGAGCCAGAGGAGGACGTGAGTGAGTCTGCACGTGCGAGCCTATGACGAGTGTGACCTCGACGACATCGTCGAACTGTCAGTGTTGGCATGGGAGCCGGTGTTCCATTCGTTCCGGCAGGTGCTGGGTCCTGCGATCTATCCGCGTCTCTATCCCGACTGGCGCAAGAGCCAGAAAGAGGTCGTGGAGAGCACCTGCGGCGATACGGGAAAATGCAGCATCCTGGTTGCTGAGGTGGACGGACGCGTCGCCGGGTTCCTGGCGTACGAGCTCCGGGAGCCGTCCGCGACCGGAGAGGTGCAGCTGTTGGCAGTGCATCCTGCGTACCAGAACGAGGGCATCGGCACGGCGCTCAATCTCGCCGCGCTCGAGGCGATGCGTGAAGCTGGGATGCGGATGGCAGAGGTAGCGACCGGCGGCGACGAGGGACACGCGCCCGCCCGGCGGTCGTACGAGAAAGCCGGGTACACGCCGCTGCCGCTTGTACGCTACTACAGGGCGCTGTAGGCGCTAACTCACATCAGGAGAGTGTGCACGATGCCAGAAGCCTCAGCCGTTGGTCCAGATGCGACCGTCAGCCTGCGCGAGATCACAGCAGAGACGGTACTCCAGATCTGTGATTTGAGCGACACGCTGCCCGAACAGCAGCAGCGCATGGTCGCCGAGAACGCGGTGTCGATCGCCCAGGCGCACTTTTCGGACAAGGCTTGGTTCCGGGCGATCTATGCAGATGAGGCGCCCGTCGGGTTCGTCATGCTGTACAACGATCCCGAGCAGGCAGCGTACTTTTTGTGGCGCCTGATGATCGCAGCGCCGCACCAGGGCAAGGGGTATGGACGGCGCGCGATCGAGCTGCTGGTCGACTATGTCCGGACACGCCCCGGCGCGAAGGAACTGCGGACAAGCTATGTGCCGATCGAGGGAGGCCCGGAGGGATTCTACCGGAAGCTGGGGTTCGAGCCCACTGGGGAGATCCTCGAGCGAGAGGTGGTCATGCGGCTGCCGTTGTGAGAGCCGCGTGCTTGGGAGATCGTGTCAACGAGCTACACACAGTGCCGCAGACCGTGCTCGTGACTGGTGCAGCCTGGCTGCAAGGAGGAAGCGCATGCAGGGCCAGACGAGCGTCGATCCCTGGTGGGCAGCGCTCACGGTGTGGGGGGTCGTAAACGCGGTAAACGTGCTCCAGGCAGTGGGATTTCTGTCGCGGGTGCGCACCCGCAGTATGGCGATCAATCACCTGCTTGGCTATGTCATCATCGCGCTGGCAGCCCCGGCGGCGCTGGCGCTCATTGCCTTTGCGCGCGCGAAGGCTGGCTGGTTGCTGTGGATCGGCCCGGCGGTCTATCTGGCCTTTGTTGCGCTCGAGGTCGTCGTGGACTACCTGTGGCCCGTCGAGTTCCGCTCTCCCGCGCGCCCTGGCATCCTCGTGCCCTACCTGCTGCTCTTCTTTGGCGCGATCCTGCTCATGGGCCTGCCGATGTTCCGCCTCGACCGGCGGCTGTGGCTCGTCACCGCAGCGACAACGGCGTTCCTGCTGGCGTCGATGGGCGTTGCCATGCGCGCGGGCGTCGGGTAGCGGTCGCGCGCGACAGATCGTATCGCGCAGAGGGGGCGTCCATGGACGCGGACACGATCCAGATCCTGGTCCTGCACGGACCCAACCTGAACCTACTCGGGGTGCGCGAGCCAGCGATCTATGGCGCGACGACGCTGGACGAGATCGACGCGCGCCTAGCGGCGCTGGCGGCAGCGTGCGGAGCAGCCCTGCGGATCGTCCAGTCTAACCACGAGGGCGTCCTGATCGACGCGATCCACGAGGCCATGGGGTGGGCGCGCGGGGTGCTGATCAACCCGGGCGCGTACACGCACACGAGCCTCGCCCTGCGCGACGCCATCGCAGCGACCGGTCTCGCCGCAGTCGAGGTACATTTGTCCAACGTGCACGCGCGGGAGCCATTCCGCCACACCTCGCTGATCGCGCCGGTCTGCGTGGGCCAGATCTGTGGCTTCGGCTGGCGCAGCTACACCCTGGGGCTGCGCGCCCTGATCGACCACCTGCGCGGCGAGGCGCCCTAGGCCAAAGTCCCGACCAGGTCGTATTCCATTGCCCCACTGACCTCGACCGGCACGATCTGCCCGGGCTCGACTGTGTCCTCGATCAGGACCAGCCCGTCGATCTCGGGCGCATCGCGGTAGGAACGTCCCAAGCTGATCGGCGTAGTCTCGCCTGGCGCCGCGTCCTCGTACTCGACCTCGCCCACGCCCTCGACCAGCACGTCGAGGATCCGCCCGACCTGCGCCTCGTTGCGCGCTAGCGAGATCGCCTGCTGGCGCGCCATCAGCCGGTTGTACCGTTCGTCCTGCACCTGATCTGGCACCCGGTCGGGCAGGTCGTAGGCGCGCGTTCCACCCTCGGGCGAGAACGTGAACGCGCCCACCTTGTCAAACTGGACCGCATCCACGAATTCCTCCAGCGCGTGGAACTCGCGCTCGGTCTCTCCCGGGTAACCGACGATGAACGTCGTGCGCAGGGCTATGTCTGGCATTGCGGCGCGTAGGTTATCGATCAGCTCGCGCACTCGGCGCACGTTGTCCGGGCGGCCCATGCGACGTAGCGTGTCGGGGTGCGCGTGCTGGAGGGGCAGATCGAGGTAGTGGCAGATCTGCTCGTGGCGCGCCATGGTCGCGATCAGCCGGGGCGTGATGTGCTGGGGGTAGGCGTACATGAGCCGGATCCAGGGCACGTCGGGCACCGCGTCCACCATGGACGAGAGCAGGTTCGCCAGCGCGTCGCGCTCGCCGCGGTCCTGTCCATAGGCTGTCGTATCCTGCGCGATCAGGATGATCTCTTGGATCCCGCGCCGTGCCAGGTCGCGCGCGTCGCGCAGGATCGCCGGCGCAGGGCGGCTGCGGAGGGGTCCCTTGATCAGCGGGATCGCGCAGTATGCGCAGGAAGCGCTGCACCCGTCGGCGATCTTGAGGTACGCGCTCTTGCCCTGCACAGCTGTGCGCGCTCCCGGTTCGAGCATCTCGTCCGGATCGCCGATCACGGTCACCGGGGCGCCGCCCGCCTGGCGTCGATCGATCTGCTCGATCACTGACACGATCTCGGCCCATCGGCGCGTGCCCAGGATGCCGTCTAGGCCCGGCACGTGGCGCGCCAGCTCGACCCCGGCGCGCTGCGCGTAGCAGCCCACGGCGAGCAGACGCTGGTCGGGACGTTTCTGGGCGGCAAGGCCACGCAGCACCGCGATCGACTCGGCCCGCGCGCTCTCGATGAACCCGCAGGTGTTGACCAGCAGCACATCCGCCCGTTCGGGCTCGAACACGGGCACGTGCCCGGCGTTGTCGAGCAGCGTGCCCATCCCCTCCGCGTCGACCGCGTTCTTGGGACAGCCCAGGGTGATCATGTAGTAGCGCATGGGTTCTCCTACCATCGTGCGCCCGGCATCTGTGCGGCGTCCACGCGGGCGCATGTCGGCGCCGCGGATCCGGAAGCCGGGCAGAAAAAAGCAACACACGGTATGCCGTGTGTTGCCTGGCTCGCATCGCAGCCACGCCGCTTGCCGGCGTCCGTGCGTCCTACCCGCCTGGTGTAGGCGTCGCCGTGCCCTCTGCCTCCGGGCTCGGCGTACCTGTGGCCTCTGTGCCGGGTGTGATCTCGCCCTGTGGCCCCCACGTCTTTTCCACCACCTGTGCGCGTTCTCCAAGCAAGCCCAGATCCTCGCCATTGACGGTGACTTGCATGCCGCCGGCGTTGCCACAGATGATGTAGATCGTGTACTGTGCCGTCCACTCGCGCTCTTCTCCCGCCTCGAACAGCTCGCCCGGCGAGTCCTGTCCGTCCAGGCGGACCTGGAGCCAGACCCGGTCCACGAACCGCGCCTGGACGACGACACCCTCGCTGCGCGTCGCCGTGGGCGTCGGCGTTTGCGTGGGCGACGGCGTCGGCGTGGCGATCACCAGCGGCGCGTCCAGCGTCGCCGTGGCAGTGGGCGTGGGCTCTGACGCCCGGGTACTGGTGGGCGCTGCTGCGATCAGAGTAGCGGTCGCCGCTGGCGTCCCGGTTGGGTCTGCGCGCCGCGTCTGAGCTGCCTGGCGTGTCTGCGTCGGGGCTGGGATCGTTGCGGTCTGCGTGGGGGTCGCCGTCGCCGCCGCGCCTGTGCGCATCAAGACCGGTTGGAGGATCGGCCATCCGTACCGCCAGAACAGGAACCCCAGCGCCGCGACCAGCACGACGATGATGATCGCCAGCACCAGGTCAGCCTTGAGCAGCGGGCGCTTGGGGATCAGTGAGATGTTCTTGGGATGAAAGATCCGCGGCTCGAACCGGCGGTGCCCCGCACGGTCCCGGGCATACAGCGCTTCGACCTCCTCGATGTCGAGTCCAAGGGCCAACGCATAGTTGCGCAGGAAGCCGTGCACGTGTCCGGGCGTAGGCAGGTCGTCGTAGCGCGCTTCTTCCAGGGCGAGCAGGTACTTTTGGCGAATGCGCGTCTGGGCTTCGATCTGTTCCAGCGAGATCCCGCTCTCCTCGCGCGCTTGGCGCAAGAGTTGCCCTACCTCGCCCTGCGCGGCGCGCGCCTCTGTGCCCTGCGCGCCTGTTTCGTCGGGGGCGGGCGTATCTCGCTTTCGGAAAAGCTGACCCAGTTTGGCCATGGACGGACCTCGCTCGATCTGACTAGTCGCTCGCAGGTTCCTCGTCGCGCTCGATGACGACCGTGATCTCGGGCGTCAGATCGGCTGTGAGCCGGATGGTGACCTGGTGCGTGCCCAACTGCCGGAGGGACTCGTCCAGGTGGATCTTGCGGCGATCGAACTCGTGTCCCAGGACCTCGGTCAGCTTGTCTGCGATGTCGCCGCTGGTGATCGATCCATAGAGCTTGGTGCCTTCGCCTGCATGGGCCTTGAAGGTGAGCGTCATCCCTTCCAGGCGCTCGGCCATGCCCTGTGCATCGGACAGCTCGCGCATGGCGCGTTTCTGCGCCCGCCGCCGGTGCTGCGCTGCCTGTTTGACCTCGCCTTCGGTTGCCATTTTGGCCAGCCCACGGGCGATCAGGTAGTTGCGCCCATAGCCGTCGGCCACATCGACCAAGTCCCCAGCCTTGCCTACGTTGGGGACATCCCTGATCAATATCACTCTCACGAGACGCCTCGCTTTCGGTGTCTTGACACCTGTAGATAATCAAAGCTGCCTGGCGGCAGCGAGCCAATGATACACCAAAACCCACGAATTGTCCAACCATCGTTGACAGTGCATAGGCGCTAAGGTATAATGAGGACGCTGGCGGCGGCGCGCGGCGCCTGTCCTGCGCACCGCGCCAGGCTGAGACGCCCCTTTTCCGTGCCTCGGCAGTTCGGCCTGGTATGGTCCAATCCTGTACTCTGCCACAGATAGGAGAGCGGCTTGTGAACGCAAAAGAGTTCCGTATCTTGGTGGTCGACGACGACCGGAACGTCGGGCTCCTCTTCGAGCGCCTGCTCGGCGGGCCACAGGAAGTCACGAGAGTGACAGATGGCTACGCGGCGATCGAGAAGGCGCAGGAAACAGACTATGATCTGATCTTTGTGGATGTCCGGTTGCCCGGGATCGACGGCGTCGAGACCCTGAAACGGCTCAAAGAACTTGCCCCGGATGCGATCGTGATCATGATGAGCGGTCACGAGGTGAGCCAGGAGATCAAGGAAGCGTTCGAGATCGGGGCGCAGGACTTTATCGCCAAGCCGTTCCGCGATGTCCTCGAGATCATGACGATCGAGCAGGTCGCGCGCTACCTCAGCCTGCACGAGCTGACCGTGCGGCGCCTGGCGCGTGACGGCGAGATCCCGGCGTTCAAGGTAGGACGACAGTGGCGGGTCAAGCGCGAGCTGCTCGATCGCTGGATCGAGCGCGAGGCCCTGCGCAACCTGGAGAGATAAGCTACCGAGGGGAGGCGCCGTGCCGGCGGAGCGGATCCTGGTTGCCGATGATACGCAGGACGTCCTCGACCTCTGTACGCGCATCCTGGGCGCCGAGGGCTATCAGGTCGTCGGCGTAAGGAATGGGCTGGAGGCGGTTGCACGCGCGCAGGAAGGGCCGGTTGACCTGTTCCTGACCGACGTGGTCATGCCCGGCGTCCAGGGCCTGAAGGCTGCCCAGGCCATCTGTGAGATCCAGCCCGAGTGCGTGGTCGTGATCATGACCGGCTTTGGGACGCTGGAGACCGCGCTCCAGGCCATGCGCCTCGGGTTCTCCGATCTCCTGATCAAGCCGTTCCGTCCCCCGGACCTCACGGGAGCGGTCAGCCGTGCCCTCGAGCGGGCGCGGCTGCGCAGCGAGAACCAGCGGCTTCGTGCCTTGGTGCCCTTGTTTGAGCTCAACAAGACGATCATGGCGATCGTCGACGAGGGCGAGCTCGCGGCGCAGGTGCTGCAGACCGCGCGGACCGCACTGGGCGCGCAGCGTGGCGTGCTGGTGCTGTACGATCGCGAGCCATCTGCCGGGTCTGTGTTCTATGCCGGCGATGGGGACCTCGCGCCCGCGGTCGCCGATCGCGTGCGCGAGGCGTGTGAGCAGCTCCGTGAGACCGAGGCGCAGCTTGCCTGCCCGTCGCGCGTGGATGCCTCTCCCCCTATCGCCCAGCTCATGCGCGATCTCGACGCAGTGTGCCTGCTCTTCTGCCCGCTCCGCGTGCTGGAGGCGTCTCTAGGGGCGCTCGTGATCGCCAAGGGGGGCGCAGACGTGCGCTTGGCGCACGGCGACCGAGAGCTGCTCACGGTGCTGAGCGGGCAGGCTTCGATCGCCCTCCAGAACGCGCGCCTGTTTCAAGAGATCCAGCAGGCGTACCGCGAGCTGCAGATGCTCGACCACATGAAGACCGAGTTCATCAACATCGCCGCGCACGAGCTGCGCACGCCCCTGGCGATCCTGATGGGCCACACGGATATGCTCCTCGCCGACGTCCACGAGGGCGAGGTCCGGGACCGGCTGCAGATCATCCTGCGCAATGCGACGCGCTTGCGGACCCAGATCGACACCCTGCTCGACATGCGCACGCTCGGCACCGGCGAGGCGAGGCTGCGCGTCACGTCCTTTGCGCTGGGCGAGCTGATCGACGAGGTGATCCAAGACCTCGGTGCGGCGGCTCGGGGGAACGAGATCTCGATCGCGCGCGACGTGCCCGACGACCTGCCGCTCGTGCAGAGCGATCGCACCAAGATCCACTATGCCCTTGCCAACCTGCTCGACAACGCGATCCGGTTCACGCCGCAGGGGGGCATGGTCGGCATCGACGTCGACGTGCAGCCGCACGCGTTGCTGGTTGCGGTGTGGGATACCGGGATCGGCATCCCAGAGAGCGAGTTCGAGCACATCTTCCGGCCCTTTTACCAGGTCGAGGAGTCGCTGACCAGGTACCACGAGGGGATGGGCTTGGGACTCGCGATCGCCAAGGGGATGGTCGAGCTGTGTGGCGGGCGGATCTGGGTCGAGAGTACGGTGGGCAAGGGGAGCCGGTTCACGTTCACGATCCCCCGTTGAGCTGTGCCCCTCGCCCAGGGCATGCGGGCCCACCGCAACCGGCGACGTGGCTGCGCGGGAGCGTGGTCACGAGGATCAGGGGGCGCGCGGGTTCGCGCTATGGGTCGGCGCCGGCTGACCCGGGCAACCGGCGCAGTGTCCGCTGTATGATTTCCAGCAAGGGTCCGCGCTGCTCGTGTCCTTGTTCTCCCAGCTCCGCGACGCCGAGATAGATGCCCTTCCGGCAGCGTCGAACGAGGCCCATGACCAGGCGCCCCAACGCTGTCTCTCGCGCTGCGTACTCGTCCTCGTCCGTCCACACCTTGCCCTCGGGCCAGTGCCTGCCCAGCACGTAGGGGTGCGTCAGCGGCTGGTAGAGGCGTTCCCACCAGCCGCTGCTGCCGATGTCCAGCCAGAATTGGATCTCGACCGCACGGTTGCTCATGAGAAACGTGTACGCAGGTGCGATCAGCACCGCGCCCGCGGGCTCCAGCTCCCAGTTCTGCACATAAGTGGCAGCGATGATCCCGCGCTCGACCATGCGGACGTATTCCACGCTGAGTGGGCTGTAGCTCTCGTCTCCCTCGGGCAGGGTATGTGCCACTGCGCGACGGAATTTGCGCACCGACTCGATCAGGTTCGAGCAGACCTGTCCCGCATCCAGGTTCTGGTGAAAGCCAAAACCGGGCTGCGAGAGCGCATCGGTGAACAGCGCGCCGATCCAGGCGTCCAGCTCGCGCAGTGCGGGCTCGTCCGCGGATGCCGCCAGTTGCCGGCGCAGCGCCTCGAACCGCTCTCCGGTGACAAAGCCGATGCGTTCCTGCACGTCGGGCCGAATCTGGTCAAAGCTGCTCAGCGTCGGTTCGCCGCCGCGTACACGGTAGGTGATCTCGGTCAGGAGGCGGGCGCGCACCAGGTCCAGCCCGTCGATGGCGATCATCAGGGCCTGTGCCACATCGGGCAGGGCGGGGGCGAGATGCCAGGTTGGGTGGGACAACGCCACCAGCGTGAGCAGGCAGCGGGTCGTGGGCTCGTCGCGCAGTGCGCGCGAAGGACGGTGCGAACGAACGGCGATCCCGCGATGCGACAGCGCATCGGTCAGCGAGAAGCGCAGCGCGTCGCCCACGAACGGCGCCAGGATCGCGATCTCCTCTGGCGGGATGCCCTGCTCGGCGATCAGGTCCGCTACCTGGTCGCCGACCCACTGGTACATCTGGGGTTGGAAACGCGTGATCTCAAAGTGGAGGGCCGATCGCGCCCTGGTCGACGCGCGCGCTGGCAGGGCGTGATCCTCGCCCAGCGCCAACGCGGTCCTGCTCCCCATCGACTGCAGTAGGTGCCCGCTCAGGGCGTCGACCTCGGGTGACATGACGTGCGACTGGCGCAGCGCCAGCCAGTTGTCGCAGTGCCGTTTGAGTTCCGCCGCGCCCACGGGGTCGGCGCCCAAGAAGGCGCGATAGCCGCCCCCACGATCCATCACGATCAGGGCTGTATCGCAGGTTGGGAGCCATTCGCGGACCAGGTCGTGCGCGCGGGGCGTGTCCTCCTCGACGTTGTCCACGATCAGGTGCCGGTATCGCTCTTGCAGCACGCGGCGGCACATCGGCTGCGTGACGACGTGCTCGTGAAACACCTCGTACTGCAGGGAAAAGTCGAGCAGGTTGTGCTGGAGGCAGAAAGCGCGAAAGGCTGTGGCGCACGCCTGTGCTTGCTCGTAGACGCGCAGGCGCGCGCTTTCCCCCTCCCAAGCGCGCCCGAGCCGACTGGCGACCTCGGTATGCGGGTACCCGGCGACCGCCGCCTTGTTGAGGTTGTCGATGATCTGGCTTACCAGGCGGTTGCGCCGGATCGAGATCCCGTCAAAGTACCCGCTGTCGATGTAGGGCGATACCACGCGGTCCATATAGTACTGCGTGGTTTCCAGCGTCAAAAAGATGGGCGCTTCGTTGGGGTGCGCGAAACCGGCTGTGGCGCCGACCAGGGGCCAGAACAGGTCGACCATACGCCGCGCCAAGCCGCCCACCGTGACGACCGTCACCTCGCCGCCTGGCATATCCAGCTCCCACAGCGCCTCGCGGTAGGGCGTCCCGAGTGCGCGCTGGGGCACGAGGACCAGGATCGAGTCCGCCGGAACATAGCTCTGCAGCAGATAGAGCAACCGCCGCACCGCCAGGGTCGTCTTGCCCGCTCCGGGGGGGCCCTCGAGGAAGGCGCGCCCCATGCCGGGCGGTGGGCGGACGATCGACGCGATCTCTTGGGCGAGAAGAGGGTCCTGCACGTCTCGGTCCTACGAGTCCCGGGCGTGACGGTAGAGATGACGCTGATAGATGTAATGCGCCACGCCATCTGGCACCAGGTAGCGGATCGAGCGACCGCTCCGCACGCGCTCGCGGATCTCGGTCGCCGAGATGTCCAGCGTCGGCGCACGCAGCAGCACGATCTGCGCCGCAGCCCCGGGCAGCCTACGCTCCAGCCTGTCGAGATCGGGCGGATAGCCGGGGCGCTCTATGGCGACGACCGTACATAGCCGAAGCAGGCGCTGCGGCTGGTACCACACCGGCAGATCGGCGAGCGAGTCGCTGCCGATCAAGAAGTAGATCTCGACCTCGTCGCCCCACGCGCTCTGGAGGAGGCCGATCGTGTCCACGGTGTAGCACGGACCCGGGCGATCGACGTCCACGCGCGATAGGCCAAAGGCTTCATTGTCGGCGATCGCGAGCTGGACCATCTCGACGCGCTGGTCGGGAGACGTGAGCGCGTGCGCCCGCTTGTGAGGCGGCTGCCCGGCGGGGACAAAGACGACCTGCGAGAGGCCCAGTCGGGTGCGTGCTTCCTCTGCCACGATCAAGTGGCCTAGATGGATCGGATCAAAGGTCCCGCCGATCACACCAATGCGCATCGCCGCCTATCCTTTCTCGTCCGCTGTGACTGGGTCCATCGTCGCTGCCTCGCCCTCCGGTTCCACAACGCCGGCGGACGCCCCCTCGTCCGCCCGCTCGACCGGCGTCGCGGCGTCCGGCTCGTGCGGTCCTGCTGTCCCGTCCGCCGCATCGGCGTCGACCATGGGTCCGGGGACAGCCGTTCCCTCGGGGAGCGGTTGCGCCGCACGCCGCGCGGCGAGCCAGGATCGCACGCGCTTGGGCCACCCGCGCCCGGCGAGCGCGGTGCGGGGCCGGCTGTGGCGCGGAAGGCGGAGCTGGAACTCGCCGCGCCAGGCGCGCGTGAGCCCCTGGACGACCGCAAAGAGCAGCCAGGGGAGGACAAAGGCGCACAGGGCGACCGCCGCCGCCCCGGTCGCCTGCGCGCGCAGCTGCGCGGGCAGGTCGACGATCCCCAGCAGGAGCAGCCCCGCCAACGCCGGGACCCCGTGCGTGGCGAGAGCCGAGGTCGGATCGTCGAGGCGCAGTACGTGGTCGACCAGGTACTGCACGAGGGGCACGAGGGCGCCCACGCTCGCGCCGAGCGCCAGGGCCATCCAGGTTGGCAGCGAGAACGCGGTTGCGCTGCAGGCGATCGTTGCGCCCAGCGCGGATCGCGCGATCATCAGTGCGTTGCCCTCGCCGGTCAACAGCCAGCTCAGGACGGCGCCGCTCATTGCGCCGCCGCCGGCAGCGAGCACGAGCGCGATCCCAGACGCGACCCAGGCGGGCTGTGCCATGCCGAGCACGTGCGACGGCGTGCTCGCCAACCAGCCCATGCCGCCGATCACAGCCAACCATGCGCCGAGCGTGGCGAGCAGCGGGAGGTGTAGGGGCGGCATGGGGACATACGTCTCGCCATCGGGCGCCAGGCGTACGCCGGCGGGCGCGAGGTCGAGCGTGGGGAGCGAGAGCTGCTCGGCAGGGGCGCGCGCCGTGGACCGTGTGCCAAAAGCCAGCATGCCTGCCAGCGCGCTGGCGGCGGCGGCAAGGTGAACGACGCCCGCGCCGCCGAGGTCCACGAACCCGCGCCCCAGGCCCAGGTTCACGCCGAGGTGCGCCAACCAACCGCCGCCCCACGTCCAGTTGCCGAGCAGGGCATACAACGAGGCAAACAGGACGGCGCTGCCAAAGAGCACGACCGGTCGCGTCCGGCCCTGCAGGGACCACAGCGGGATCGCCACCGCAGTGGTGATCCAGGGGAGTTGTGCGGCAAAGAGCGCGAGTGCGGTCGGCGTCGAGGCGGCGCCCTGCAGTCGATAGCCGGTTAGGCCAACAACGCCCCACTGCGCGCCCCACGAGGCCTCGAGGGGCGCCCAGCTCCACTGCCGGACTAGGCCTGCCAGGTCTGGGTGGTCGACCACGAACCCGACGCCGCCGAACTGGGTGGCAAAGCCCCACCACCAGTAGACGATCGCCGATACGCCCAGGGCCAGCCATGTGACGCGGATCACGGCGGCGACCCGTTCTGCACGCACGGCGCCGCAGGCGACCAGGCCCAACCCGATCGGCACCAACCACGACAGCGCGACCGCGCCCAGTGCGGGTTCCTGCGGGGAAGTGGGCGCATCCCCCTGCGCGAGCACGGGGAGCGCGCATCCGATGCACAGCGCGATCGCCGCCAGGGCGACGCGCGCGATCCGGTAGGCCAAATCCTCCTCCTTTGCCAACGCACACGGGCGTGAACGGGGAGGTCACATGTCGGTCAGCGGCGGCGCCGATCTGTGCGCGCTGGCAATGGGCATTGTACCCGGATCCGGCGTCGAGTGCAAGCGGTCGCGGCACGGGTATTTTGGAGTGAGGCGATGGCCTGTCTCTAGATCTTGACCTGCGACAGGTGCAGCTTGCGGAACTTGGCGAGCTTGGGCGCGATCACAACGCGACAGTAGGGCTGCCGCCCGTTGCGCGCATAGTACTCCTGGTGATAGTCCTCGGCGGGATAGAACGCCTCCAGGGGGACGACCTGGGTGACGATCGGATCGGCCCACCTGCCCGAGGCCTCGAGCGCGGCGATCATCTGCTCTGCGATCGCTTTCTGTGCGACGTTGTGGTAAAAGATCGCCGATCGGTATTGCGTACCTACGTCTGCTCCCTGGCGGTTGAGCGTCGTCGGGTCGTGGATGTCAAAGAACACCTCAAGGAGATCCTGGTAGGATACCTGGCGCGGATCGTAGACGATCTGTATGACCTCAGCGTGCCCTGTGGTACCTGAACAGACCTCTCGATAGGATGGACGGGGCACCGTCCCGCCCGCATAGCCAGACGTGACCTGGCGTACCCCCACCATCTCGTCGTACACCGCTTCCAAGCACCAGAAGCACCCGCCGCCAAGGGTGGCGGTCTCGACCTGTGCCTCGGGCCCTGCCTGCTGGTCAGCCATCTCTGTCCTCTCCTCTTGTCCTTGCGTGGCAACGCATCCACCACGACGCAGTATAGCACGAACGCGCGGGGCCCGATACGACTCATGTCGCATGACGGCTGGATGGCTGTCTTGCCGACCGCTCAGGCCAAGTCTCCTGTCCGACTTGACAAAAGCGCACGAGTAGGCGATAATAGGCTTGTATGTCCGCCCATTCCCATCATTCGACGGGCATATCACCGCTATCTTTAAGATAGGAGGTGATGCGAATGGATCACAGTAATGGTACGAAGGCGGTC
>JAFGIE010000140.1 GCA_016929775.1 Anaerolineae bacterium | reverse complement strand
GTGCACGGCGATGCGCAAGGCTCTGTACGGGCGGGTCTCAGACCCGCCCCGGCGCCGTGCACTGCCCGTACGCCGTGGCCCTAGTACCACTGGGTCAGATCCATGCCCGCGTAGAGGTGCGCCACCTCGTCCTCGTACCCGTTGTAGAGCAGCGTCCTGCGCCGCCCGCTTTCGCCGATCCGCCGCTCCGTCGCCTGCGACCAGCGCGGATGGGGCACCTCCGGGTTGACGTTGGCATAGAACCCGTACTCGTGCGGCGCTATCCCCATCCACGTCGTCGTCGGCATCTCGTCCACTAGGTCGATCTGCACGACCGACTTGATGCTCTTGAATCCATACTTCCACGGGACCACCAGCCGGATCGGCGCGCCCGTCTGCGGGGTCAGGGCCTTGCCGTACAGGCCCGTCGCCAGGATCGTCAGGTCGTGCATCGCCTCGTCCAGGCGCAGCCCCTCGACGTAGGGAAAGGGAAAGGTGCCCCACCCTTGGTTCGGCATCTGCTGCGGGTCATACAGCGTCACAAAGCGCACGTACTGCGCCTCTGGCTTGGGCGACACCGCCTCCAGCAGCCGGGAGAGCGGGAACCCGATCCAGGGAATGACCATGGACCAGCCCTCGACGCAGCGCATGCGATAGATCCGCTCCTCCTGGGGAAAGGCCAGCAGCTCCTGAAGGTCGTATGTCTTGGGATGATCGACCAGTCCCCCCACCTGGACCGTCCACGGGTAGGTGACCAGGTCGCGCGCCCTCTCGGCGACGTCCGATTTGCCGAACGAGAACTCGTAGTAGTTGTTGTAGGACTGGATCAGCTGGTCCTCCGTCAGCGGATCGCCCAGCTCGTCCGTCCCTGCGCGCAAAGGGGGCCACGCCACCGGCGGGGTGGGCTCCGGCGTCGTCGCCGGCGCGTTCGTCTCCTCAGGCGTGCGCGTCGCCGACAGCGCGCCGCCCATCGCCGGTTCCTGGTCCTCCGGGCGCGCGCAGGCGGCAAAGACCGTCGAGCCGACCGTCAGTCCCGCCATGGCGACCCCAAACCGTCTCATAAACGCACGCCGCGAGAGATAGAGCGCTTCCGGCGTGATCTCGGATCGATCGACCTTGTCCATACGTTTTCTCCCTATGCTAAAGACACCCGGCAGTTCGAGCGAACGTCCCCGCCCGCCGGGACCGGATGTCTGCTTCAGTGCCTCATTCGCGTCTGCAGACCCCCGCGTCTCGGGTGGGCGTCCCCACCTGCCGGGACCGGATGTCTGTCTGTACCCTCTTGATGCGCCGGGGAGCGCCCGCATTACGCCCCGCGAGCCTGCACCGATCCTGTAGGGGCGTACAGGCCTGTACGGGCGTACAGGGGCTCTCCACAAGGGGTGTGCGCGATATCTGTCCACGTGGACAAGTCGAGATCGTCCCCGTGGACGATCCACCTGCCGCGGACGTGGTGTATAATAGGCACGAGTCGACTATCTGTTACGTTGTGCTGAGAGGACGTGATCCGATGTCTACTGTATCCGTGTCGCAGGTCAGCAAGCGGTTTGGCGAGGTGCAAGCCGTCGCCGACGTCTCCTTTGACGTCGAACCGGGCGAGATCTTTGGCCTCCTGGGCCCGAACGGCGCGGGCAAGACGACGACGATCCGCATGATGCTCGACATCTACCGCCCTGATCGCGGCGCGATCCGCGTCTTTGGCGGTCCCATGAGCGAGGACAAGAAGAACCGCATCGGCTACATGCCCGAGGAACGCGGGCTCTACCAAGATCTCAAGCTCGAGCCGACGCTGGTCTTTATGGCGACGCTCAAGGGCCTCTCCGAGTCTGTCGCGCGGCAGCGCGTCGGCGCGTGGCTCGAGCGCCTCGACCTGCACGCGCAGCGCCAGTCCAAGATCCAGGAACTGAGCCGCGGCATGCAGCAAAAGGCGCAGCTGATCGCCACCCTGGTCCACGAGCCCGACCTGATCGTGGTCGACGAGCCCTTCTCGGGCCTCGACCCGGTGAACACGCGCCTGGTCAAGGAGATCATGGAAGAGCGGCGCCGCGCGGGCAAGACGATCGTCATGTGCACCCACCAGATGCACCAGGTCGAGGCCCTGTGCACCCGCATCGCCCTGATCGACCACGGGCGCACCGTGCTGTATGGCGAGGTCGGGCAGATCAGGCGCGACTTTGCCGGCAACGCCGTGACCGTCGTGGCGCGCGGCGACCTCAACGGCTTGCCGGGCGTCCTCGAATCGCGCCACGAGAACGGCGCGTGGCACCTCTCCCTCGCCCCAGACACCACCGTCCAGCAGATCCTGCGCGCCCTGGGCGCGCGCGACGGCGTCGCTGTCGAACGGTTCGAGATCGCCGCGCCCTCGCTGGAGGACATCTTTGTGGCTGTCGTGCGGGGCGGCGAGGAGGTGGACCATGCGTAGCACGTGGCTCGTCGCCCGGCACGAGTACCGGCGCATGGTGCGCCGCCGCTCGTTCCTGCTGGGCACCCTGGCGATCCCGCTCCTGATCGCCGTCGTGATGGCGATCAGCGTTTTTGTCGCTATCCGCAACGACGACGCGCGTCCCTTGGGCTACGTGGACCAGGCGGGCGTGTTCGCGGCGGGCCCGGGCGGCGCGAGCGGGCTGCCGCAGCTCGCCGCCGATCGCGGGGTCGAGGTGCGCGCGTTCGAGAGCGAGGAGGCGGCGCGCGCTGCCCTCGCCGCGGGCGAGATCCAGGCTTTCTACCTCCTCCCGCCCCACTACTTGCGCTCCGGGGAGGTCACCCTGACCTACTGGGACGAGGCGCCTGCCGACGTCGTGCGCGAGCAGTTCGACGACCTGCTGCGCGTCCACCTCGCCGCCGACCTATCGCCTGCGGCGCAGCGGCGCGCCGTCGAAGGGCCTTCGATCACGATCCGCTCGGCGGATGGCAGCCGCCAGATCGACGTCGCGGATTTCATGTCGTTTGTCCTGCCCATCGCCGTCGGCATCTTTTTCGTGATCGCCGTCATGTCCTCCGCGAGCTATATGCTCCAAGCGGTGACGACCGAAAAAGAGAACCGGACCATGGAGCTCATGATTACCTCGATCACGCCCGGGCAACTGATCGGGGGCAAGGCAGTGGGCTTGATGGCGGTCTCGCTGACCCAGCTCGGCATCTGGTGCCTTGCCGTGGCGATCGGCCTGATCGTCGGCGCGCGCTTCCTGGCTCCGCTGCGCGACGCACACGTGCCGTGGGACGCGCTCGGGCTGTCTGTACTCTACTTTCTCCCCGCCTACGCGCTCGTCGGCGGCATGATGACCGCCCTCGGCAGCGCCGTCGCCGAGACACGGCAGGCGCAGCAGTACGCCGGGATCCTGAACCTGCTCTTCACGGCGCCCTTTTACTTTATCGCCCTGATTATGGCGAACCCCAGCGCACCGCTCGCCGTCGCGCTTTCGTTCTTTCCCACCACCGCTTTTATGACCATCTCCTTGCGCTGGACGCTGTCCGTCGTCCCGCTCTGGCAGATGGTGTTGAGCTGGGCCTTGCTCGCCGCCTCGGCGGTCGCCAGCGTCTGGGCGGCGGCGCGCATCCTGCGCGTTGGCATGCTGCGGTACGGGCAGCGAATCGATCTGCGCACCGCATTGCGCGCGCTCCGCGGGCGCGCCTCGTAGGCGCGCGAGATAGGATCTGCGATGAGAAACGTACGCTTGGTCATCAAGCACGAGATCGTCAGCACGCTGTCCAAGCCCTCCTTCTGGATCATGACCTTCCTGTTCCCGGTCCTGATCGTGGGCCTCAACATCGGCGTACAGATCACGTCCGAGCGCGCTTTCGAACGCGAGGCGGACCTGGCGCGCAGCGACACTTCGCAGGTGATCGGGTATGTCGATCCGGGCGGCATCATTGCCCGGATCCCCGATCGCGTCCCGGCGGGCATGCTGCGCGCCTTTCCCACCCAGGCTGCCGCCCACGACGCCCTGACCACGGGCGAGATCGCGCGCTATTATCTCGTCCCCGCCGACTGGATCGAGAGCGGGGACCTGACCCTCGTCGACAGCACCTACAAGCCGCTGGGCGCCGTGGTCGGCGGCGAGATGTTCCGCTATGTGCTCAGCTACAACCTGGTCGGCGACGACGACGTCGCGGACCGGCTGCTCGATCCCACGCCGCGCGTGAGCGCCGCGCGCCTCGCGCCCCAGGAAGGCGGGGTCGGTGATGGGCCCCTTTCGTTCTGGGTGTCCTATGCGACCATGTTCATCCTCTTCCTGAGCCTGACCATGAGCAGCGGCTTCGTGCTCCAGAGCGTCGCCAAGGAAAAAGAGTCGCGTACAGCCGAGGTGCTGCTCCTCAGCCTGCGCCCGCGCGAGCTGATGCTCGGCAAGCTGGTTGGTCTGGGCCTGATCGCCCTCGCGCAGCTGCTCGTGTGGGCGGGCGGCGGGATCCTGTTCCTCGACCGCGGCGGCGCGATCTTGCAGATGGTCTCGACCTTTGCCCTGCCCCGCGGCTTCCTCGCCTGGGTGGTGCTCTACTTTTTGTTTGGCTATGCAGCGTATGCCTCTGTGCTCGGCGCGATCGGCGTCCTCGCGCCCTCGGCGCGCGAAGGCGCCCAATTCACGTTCGTCGTCATGCTCCCGCTCATGATCCCGCTCTTTCTCAACTATGCCTTTGCCGAGGACCCCCACGGCACGCTGGCGACGGCGCTCAGCCTCCTGCCGCCCACTGCGCCGCTGTCCATGGTCACCCGCCTGGCGGTAGGCGGCGTCCCCCTTTGGCAGCCGATCCTATCGCTGGCGGGCCTGGCGGGGATGGCCTATCTCTTTGTGCTGCTCGCCGCACGGTTCTTCCGCGCCGGCAACCTGCTCTCCTCCGCATCCCTCAACTGGTCGCGCGTCCTGTCCGAGCTGCGCCGTCAGCCGCACCCCGAGGGCCTGGACTAGAGCGGGCAGAGCACGGCGCACGTTCGTAGTACCCATTCCTAGTAATTGTTCGTAGTAACCGCTTTAGCGGTTATCTTTTACGACGTAAGCCAACACCTATTTACGTTTGACGACTAAAGTCGTTACTACCCAAGTTTCGCCCGAAATAGGGGCACTATGCCCCGGATACAGATTTGACAGAAAGCAGTGATGGGAC
>JAFGIE010000139.1 GCA_016929775.1 Anaerolineae bacterium | reverse complement strand
GTGCCGAAGGTGGGATTTGAACCCACATGAGGGTAAACCTCACTACGCCCTGAACGTAGCGCGTCTGCCTGTTCCGCCACTTCGGCTTACGGATAACGCGTATGATATCACGGATCCGTCCTCTTGTCAAGTTTGTCCCCAACCTGGTCGTTCAGATCGGCGAGCACCACTTCCTCTTCGAGCACCGCCCACTGCGAGACAGTCCGGAACCGTCCGCTCGGGTCGGGCATGGGCGCGACCTGCACGTTCCGTACAGCCGCATCTACGCCATAGGTGTAGACCGGTTGGTAGAGCAAGATCGCCGGCGCCTGCTCGACAAAGATCTCCTGGAATTGACGGTACAGCTCGGCGCGGCGCGCCTGATCGACCATGAGCCGCGCCACCTCGATCGCCTCGTCCGCATCGCGGTCGACCCACCCGCCGTAGTTCTGTCCGCCTACCGCTGCCTGGGTGGAGTGCCAGAGTGGGTAGGGATCCGGATCGGTGCGCACTTGCCACTGCACGAGGGCAGCTTCGAAGGCACGAGGATGCAGCCGATCCTGGGTCAGCGCCGTCATGCTGAGTTGCTCGACCTGCACCCGCACCCCCAGCTCAGCCCACTGATCCGCGATCGCGTGGGCCAACGCGACGCGATCCGGGACGTCGGTGGTGAGCAGTGTGAACTCGAGACGCACGCCTTGCTTGACCCGGACCTCTGCTTCCTCCGCTTCCAGGTCGCCGAACGTCGAGCGGGTCTGCTCGGGGAGCAGCCACCCCGCCTCTTCGAGCAAGGCCACTGCTCGTTCTGGCGCATACGCGTAGGTCTCGACTCCGGGATCATAGGCCCAAGATTGGGGCATGATCGGGCTATGCAGCACGCGTCCCTGCCCACCCAGGACCTGCTCGACGAGACCGCTGCGGTCCAGCCCGTAGAGCAGCGCCTGTCGCACCCGCTGATCCTGGAAAAAGACCGCATCCTGGTTGTTCAGGTTGAGGAGGACCATGTTCAGGCCCGACATGTGCGCGGAAAAGAGCTGCAGGGCGCGCTGTGCGCGTGCGCGCGGCAGATCCTCTGCCAGGATGTGGCTCACGCCCATCACATCGCCCGCCTCGTATGCGGCGAGCGCGTGCTCGTAGGTGGGATAGAAACGGAACTGGATGCGGTCCAGCATGGTCCGCGCCCATAGACGGTGATAGGGGCTCGCCACCAACGTCAGTTGGTCGGAGGTCGACGCCGCCGGGTCGACCCCAAACAGACCGCTGCCCACGGGCGCATAGTTGAACGCGTGTGCATGCAGCTCCTCGACGGGCACGTCTGCCAGAATGTGCTCGGGCAGGATGCCAAAGGTCGTATAGTCGAGGAAAGGCGCATAGGGCTCCAAGAGCCGGAACTTGACGACGTAGGGATCGGCGTCAACGACGACGATCGAACGCCACAGATCGGCATAGGGCGAGGGAAAGGCGAGTTGGTCGCTCTGGAGCAAGCTCACGGTGAATGCCACGTCGCGCGACGTGAGGGGCTCACCGTCCTGCCAACGCACGCTGTCGCGCAAGTGGAAGGTGTAGGTCAGCCCATCTGCCGAGACAAACCACTCCTCCGCCAGCATGGGCACGACCTCGTTGCGCTCGTTGACCGTGGTCAGTCCCTCAAAGATCAGGGCGCACAGGTCGCGGTCCGCATCGTTGAGGTGGCTGAAGAGAGGGTTGATCAGGTGAGGGTAGCCCGCCATGCCTTCGACGTACGTCCCGCCCCGAACGGGGACTACCGTCGTCTCGACAGTCACGGTCGGCGGAGCGCGCTCTGGACGGGGCGCGATGTAGACGAGCACGGCAGCAACCAGCGTGATGCCGAGCACGGTCAGCAGCGCCTGCCAGCGTATGTACCTGTTCACCGCGATACCCTCTCTGCCAAGGAACGAAAAACGGGTGCGGTGTGGACGCAGCTCACCGGACCACGAGCCCGGTCCACACAACACCCATCGCCAGCGATCGCGCGATCGCCGAGGGATACGCCGACTAGACCCAGAGCGCGGTCGCCAGCGCGCTCAAAAAGAACACAGCCGAAAGGCCAATCGTGATCTGGAACAGCGTCTTCTCGACCCCCCGGCGACGGTGGAACACGCTCCCCTCGCCGCCAAAGAGGCCCCCCATGCTGCCCTTTGTCTGCAGCAGGACCAACGCCACCATAGCTACCGACAGGATGATCTGAACAATGAACAGGCTTGAGCTGATCTGCACGCTTCTGTCCTCCTTCCCTCAGGGCAATCATTATACTACGGTGAAGCCGATCTGGTCAAGTTCCGCGTCGCTGCACATGCGCAGCACGCCCGCAATTGACATGTCCGCCGCAGCGGGTACAATGGACGCGAGAGGAGGATCGATGTCCCGAACCCATGAGAGAGCTCTGTTGGCGGCGACCCTCGTCGCCTTCCTGATTCTCGGCACGCTGTACGCGGTGCTGACCCCTGCCTGGCAGGTGCCCGACGAACCCGCGCACTATAACTATGTGCGATACCTGGTCGAGCAGCGCCGCTTCCCAGAGCTGCGCGTGGGTGACTATGATCAGGCATACCTAGATGCGATCACCCACGAGCGCTTTCCGGCTGACTGGTCGATAGACGCGATCCGCTACGAGTACCACCAACCGCCGCTCTACTATCTCCTCTTGGCGCCCGTCTATGCCTTGTCCGGAGGCACCCTCCTGCCGCTGCGGCTCTGTTCCGTGCTTCTGGTCGCGGGCACGGTGCTCGTCGCCTACCAGGTCGCCAAGACCGCGTACCCAGGTCGCAGCGCACCCGCGCTCGGCGCCGCTGCCTTTGTCGCCTTCATCCCTCAGCACCTCGCGCTCGGTGCCGGGGTCCAAAACGACGCCCTAGCTGAGCTGATCGTGGCCCTGATCCTGCTCCAGATCGTGCGCTGGCTGCGCACCGACACCGCGCCTCCCCGCGGCTGGGCGTGGCTCACCGGTGTGCTCGTCGGGCTCGGTCTCCTGACCAAGCTCTCGACCTACATCTCGATCCCGTTGTTGTTGGCTGCCGCCGCGCTGAAGTACTGGCAGACCGGTGGAGGCGAGCGCGATCGGTTCGCCATCCGCGCCGCGCTCCGCAGCCTGGCGCCGGTGCTGCTCCTCTCCCTCCTGATCGGACTGCCCTGGTTCGTGCGCAACGCGATCGTGTATGGAGGACTCGACTGGACTGGACTAGCGCATCACGAGACCGTCGTCCAGGGACAATTGCGCACGGGCGAGTGGATCGAGCTGTACGGGTGGCGCGCGCTGCCCGGCGCCTTCGTGCGGACCACGTTCCGCAGCTTCTGGGCTAAGTTCGGCTGGATGGCTGTCCCCGTCGATTGGCGGATCTATACCGCCCTGCGCGGGCTGACCGCCGTCGCAGCCGTGGGCTTTGTGTTCCGTGCGCTCGAAGCCAGGGAATCAGGCACCAAGCCAGACCGGGTCCTGTTGCTGCTGCTCTGCTCGGGCCTGCTCACGCTGGGCACGTACCTGTGGTACAACCTGAGCTTCTACCAGGCCCAGGGGCGCTACCTATTCCCGGCGCTGATCCCGCTGGGCCTGGCATGGACCCTGGGCCTCGAGGAGGCCCTCCGCCCGCGCAGCGCGCGCTGGATCGCGGTTTTGCTCGCTGCGGTGGCTGCACTCGACCTAGTACAGCTCTTGCGCGGCGCCGGCGACAAGTGGAAGCTGTTGATCCACGGTGCAGGAACGGGCTATGTGGGCGCAGCGGCGGTCGCGCCCCCCGCCCTACGTCCGTGGCTGCTGTCACTGCCCTACCTCGCCCTGGTGGCTCTCTGCGCGCTGAGTCCGTTCTGGTTCATCGTGCCCTACCTGACCCCCTGAGGAGGCGCCATGGAGATCCGACTCACGCCGATCGGGCACGTGCGCAACGCCCATCCGCCCGGAGAGAGGCCCGTGACCTGGCAGGGCATTGTGTCGGAGATCGTCCTGGACCCGCACTGGACGGAAGCGCTGTCTGGGCTGGATGGGTTCTCGCACGCCGCCGTGATCTGCTACCTTCACCTATCTGCGGACCGGGTCTCGCCACAACACATCCGCGCCCAGGGACGCCCCCAGATGCCGCTGGTCGGATTCTTTGGCACGCGTACCCCAGCACGTCCCAACCCCCTCTCACTGACCGTGGTCGAGATCGTCGGGCGCGAGGAGAACGTGCTCACGGTGCGCAACCTCGACATGTACGACGGCACAGCAGTGCTCGACATCAAGCCCTACCTGACGCGTGGCGACTGCATTCCGGAAGCGACAGAACCGGCGTGGATCCACCGCTTGCGAGAAATACACGACGCCGAGAGATCGTCCTGAGCGGACAGATGCAGGACACGGGTACGCATCTAGACAGAACGCGATTTCTGGGGTATAATGATGTCCCTCTAGGGTAGTGTAACCTACTGGGGAAAGCGATAGGCACAGCCTAGGATGCCGTGCCGCACCTGGACGATGCCATGCGCCCGCGACGGTGCGGCCCGAGATGCCCTTTGCAAAGTGCATAGCGAGCACGACACATCGATGGCCAAACGGACAAAGGCAGGGAAAACTCAAGACGAACAGGTGCAGCCTGTGCCGCCCCGCCTGGCGGCGTGGACCAGGAGCATGTACCAGCGCGGCATCCTTGGCGTGTTCCTGGTTTGCCTCGCGATCTTGACCTTGCTGGGCCTGCTCCAGGAGCAGAGCGGTTTCCTGGTCGACTGGTGGAGCGACTTGCTACGCCAGGCCTTTGGCTGGGGCAGCTTTGCGATCGTGGTCGTGGTCGCGGCGTCCGGGGTGCTGATCCTGCTCGGCAAGATGCCCAACCGCAAGCAGATCCCGTGGCATACTGTGATCGGCGTCGAGATCGCCTTCCTCGCCCTGCTCGGGGTGAGCCATCTCTTTGCCGGTGGGCCCGAGCCCTGGCAGACGGCGCAAGCCGGCGGCGGGGGAGGCTACGTAGGAGCCGCCTTGAGTACTGTGCTGCGCGACGCCGCGGGCACAGGGTTCGCCCTCCTGGTGCTGGCGCTCGTGCTGCTGGGAGGCGCGATCTTGGCATCCGGGCTGACGGTCGATGAGTGGGTCATCTGGCTCGAGGACCAGGCCTACAAGGCACAGTCCTGGGCCGCGCACCTGCTGATGGGGGCCAAGTCGACGGGCGACGGGCACGCCGTCGCCGCCTCCGAGCCACAGGCGACGAGCCATTCTGCGCCGCAGGCGGCGCAAGAGCTGGCGGCGCAAGAGCCGGCGGCGCAGGGCCCGCCGGCGTCCGCTCAAGGCGGTGCGCGCGACGTTGGCCCGACCATCCCAAGGCCGCGGCATACGCGCAGGTACAACGTCGCCCTGCCGCCGCTCGGCCTGCTCGATCCGCCGTCAGAGACCGCCACCGATGCAGCCGACGTGCAGCACAAGAAGCGGACGATCGAGGTCACGCTTTCTCAGTTTGGCGTCCCCGCCGAGGTAGTCGAGATCAACCCCGGCCCAATGGTGACGCAGTTCGGCGTGGAACCAGGCTATGTCACCCGCACGGAGGCTGACGGAGAAGAGAAGGCGCATCGGGTGCGCGTAGCGCGCATCGCTTCGCTCAACAACGACCTGGCGCTGGCACTAGCGGCTGCCCCGATCCGGATCGAGGCGCCCATCCCGGGCCGCTCCCTGGTTGGGATCGAGGTGCCCAACAGCCAGGTGTCGCTGGTCTCGCTGCGCAAGGTGATGTCCTCTTCAGAGTTGCGCGAGGCCAAGTCGCACATGATGCTGGGCCTAGGGGAGGGCGTCTCGGGCAGACCGGTGGTCGCCGATCTGTCCAAGATGCCGCACCTGCTGATCGCCGGGACAACGGGTTCGGGCAAGTCGGTCTGCCTCAACACGGTGGCGGTCAGCCTGCTCTTTCAGAACTCACCGCTCACGCTGCGCATGGTCATGATCGACCCCAAGCGCGTCGAGCTGCACGCCTACAATGCGCTGCCTCACCTGTACGGCAAGGTTGAGTCCGATGTGGAGCGCATCGTCGGTGTGCTGCACTGGCTGGTCAACGAGATGCAGGAGCGGTACCGGCGCTTCGCCCAAGTCGGCGCGCGGCACCTGGAGGACTATAACAGGCGATGGCAGGTCGGCAGCAGCGAGTACCTGCCCCGCATCGTCACGATCATCGACGAGATGGCTGACCTGATGCTCTTTGCGCCGGAAGAGGTCGAAAAGTCGATCTGCCGCCTGGCACAGATGGCGCGGGCGACCGGCATGCACCTCGTGCTGGCGACACAGCGCCCAAGCGTCGACGTGGTCACCGGGTTGATCAAGGCCAACTTTCCTGCCCGCATCGGCTTCACGGTCAGCAGCGGCACCGACTCCCGCGTCATCCTCGACACCGTCGGCGCCGAGACGTTGCTGGGACGAGGGGATATGCTCTTTATGTCGCCCGATTCGAGCGGGCTGAAGCGCGCCCAGGGCTGCTTTGTGTCCCAGAACGAGATCGCGCGCGTGGTGCGATACTGGCAAGAGTGGGCCACCCGCGAGGGATGGGAGCGCGTCCCCTCCCCGTGGGAGGATCTGCTGGCGCGGGAGGAGGCGTTCGCCGGCGACGAACTGCTCGATCAGGCCCTCGAGATCGTCCGCGAGCAAGGCAATGCATCGGCATCATTGCTGCAGCGCCGGATGCACATCGGCTACCCACGCGCTGCGCGCCTGATCGACGACCTAGAGCGTCTGGGGATCATCGGCCCTGCGGAGACGGGCGGACGCCCGCGGCGGTTACTGGATACGCCGCGGTTCGAGGCGGAGACTTCTGCGGAGCAGAGCGCAGGTGAGTGATGTACCTGGGCACGAGCGGCTACAGCTATGACGACTGGCGGCACATCTACTACCCTGCGAATGTGCCGCGCGGGAGCTGGTTGGCCTACTATGCCACCGAGTTCCGGGCGGTTGAGCTGAACTTTACCTACTACCGGCTGCCGACCGCGGCGCAGCTGCGCAAGCTTGCCGAGCAGACGCCTGACGATTTCCGGTTCGCCGCCAAGGCACACCAGGACATGACCCACAACCGGACCGGAGATCCGATCGTCTTTACCCATTTCCGCACGGCGCTCGCGGCGCTCGAAGAAGGGAACAAGCTGGGGGCTGTACTCCTCCAGTTCCCCTACTCCTTCCGCAACACGAAGGAGAACTTTTACTACTTGCAGCACTGCGCCAGGCAGTTCGCCGGGCTGCCGTACGTGTTTGAGTTCCGCCACAGCAGCTGGGTCACGCAGCGCATCCTGGCTGCACTGCGCGAGTGGGAAGCGGGCTTTTGTAACGTCGACATGCCGCGCCTGCCGGGCCTGCTCCCGCAGACGGCGTTCATCACCGCGCCGACCGGGTACGTGCGGTTCCACGGACGGAACACCGAAAAGTGGTGGCGCCACGAGCAGGCGTGGGAACGCTACGACTACACCTATACCGACCAGGAACTGCGCGAGTGGGTTCCGCGCCTGCGCGAGATGGACGCTCAGGCCGAGACCCTGTACGTCTTTGCCAACAATCACTGGCAGGCACAGTCCATCAACACGATCCGACAGATCAGAATGCACCTCGACCAGCACGCTGGCGAGGGATAGCGTACACAGAGCACAGGGAGGACAAGCCTATGTCTGGACATTCCAAGTGGTCGACCATCAAGCGCAAGAAGGCGGCGGAAGACGCCAAGCGAGGCAAGATCTTTACAAAGATCGGCCGAGAGATCGAGGTCGCGGTGCGAGAGGGTGGTCCCGACCCCGAGATGAACTTTAAGCTGCGGCTGATCATCGACAAGGCCAAGCAAGCCAACATGCCCAAGGACAACATCGAGCGATCGATCCGCCGCGGGGCAGGACTGGAAAAGGGCGATGACCTTGAGGAGATCACCTACGAGGGCTACGGTCCGGGAGGCATCGCGGTCATGGTCCGCGCCCTGACGAACAATCGCAACCGGGCGGTCGCCGACATCCGGCGCATCTTTAGCCGCCACAATGGCAACCTCGGCGAGAACGGCTGTGTGGCCTGGATGTTCGAGTCCAAAGGCTACATCACGATCCCACTGAACGGGCACGACCCCGACGCGATCTTTGAGCTCGCCGTCGAGGCTGGGGCGGACGACGTCGTCATCGGCGAGGACATGATCGAGGTCTACTCGGGCACCCACGAATTCCAAGGCGTGCAGGAGGCGCTCATAGATGCCAGGATCCCGACCGACGTAGCTGAGGTCTCTTTGATCCCCAAGACGACCGTCGATCTCGCGCCGGATCAGGGCATCAAAGTCATGGCCCTCGTCGACGCCCTCGACGAACTCGAGGACGTGGAGCGCGTCTTCTCGAACCTCGAGATCACGGACGAGCTGTTCGAGCTGTACGCCGAACAGGACTAGGCATGCTCGTCCTGGGCCTCGATCCGGGTCTGGCGATCACGGGGTACGGGCTGGTGCGCGAGTCCCCCGACCGGACGCTGTCCTCCCTCGAGTACGGCACGATCGCCACACCAGCTCAGCAGCCGCTGCCCGCGCGGCTGCTGTCGATCGACCAGCAGCTGGAGCAGTTGCTCGCGCACTACCGACCGGACGCCGTCGCGGTGGAAGAGCTGTTCTTCTGCCGGAACGTGACGACTGCGCTGGTCGTCGGGCAGGCCCGCGGCGTCGTGATCCTCGGCGCCGCGCGGCATGGCCTGCCCGTGTTCGAATACAAGCCGATGGAGATCAAGCAGGCGATCAGCGGGTACGGCAAGGCATCCAAGTCACAAGTACAGGAGATGGTCCGCCTGCTCCTCGACCTGGCAGAGGTACCGCAGCCCGACGATGCCGCAGACGGCTTGGCTGTCGCCATCTGTCACCTGCACAGTGCACGCCTGCACGACATCGTTGGCCCGGGAGCTAGCTGAGCAAGGAAGGCCACACAGCTCGCCTAGGGGCGTGGGCAAGACAGGCACGGGCCACAGCGCCGCCACACGCAGAGGGCCGGACGGCGGACACGGAAGGGAACATGATCGCCAGCATTGAGGGCCATCTAAGGGCAGTCGGACGGGGTTTCGTCGTCGTTCAAGTCGGCGGTCTCGGCATCCGAGTCTACGTTCCCGAGAGCTACGCCGCGCGCTGCGGGCCGATCGGGAGCACGATCGCCTTGCACACGCACCTCCACGTCCGCGAGGAAGAGCTCACGCTGTATGGGTGCCAGAGCGAGGATGACCTACAGCTGTTCGAGCTGCTCCTCGGCGTCTCGGGCGTGGGCCCCAAGGTCGGCCTCTCCGTCCTGTCGGCGTTGACCGCTGACGAGATCCGCGGCGCGATCGCCACGGAGCAGAGCGCTATCCTCTCGAGTGTGCCCGGCATCGGCGCCAAGACCGCCAAAAAGATCATCTTTGACCTCAAGGACAAAGTCCAGGCGCCATCGGGTATCCCCACCCCGGTTCCACAGATCAGCGAAGCGGACAGCGAGGTCATCGCGGCGCTGACCGCCCTCGGTTACAGCGTCGTCGAGGCGCAGTCGGCGCTGCAGCACGTCCCGCCCGAGCTCACCCTGATCGAGGAACGCCTCCGCGCCGCCCTGGCGTACCTCGGCTCCTGAGGCCCGGACTTAGCGCACGCCCGTCACCACGATGTAGTTGGGGAACGCATCCACGACGTCGGCGCGCTCGCGCAGACGCTCCGCTGTGGGTAGCTCCTGCCCCTCCGGCACGCGAAGCAGGTACACGCCGGGCTGCCGGGTGGCGCGCAGCACGCGCACCTCCGCGTCCGCCACGCCCTGTACGCTGACGCCGCCTCGCAGCGACACGATCACCTCTCCAGGCCGAAACCGCTGCCCCTCAGGGGAGAAGGGCATCCCCTCGGCGCCGACTGCGGGCGCCAGGCGTTCGCCAGTGCGCCCCCCGCCGGTGGACGAGAGGGCAGCGAGGGCATCGAGCGCGCCGAGGGCATCGATCCGCCCCCACCCATAGTAACTGTCCCAGCCCGGAGCGCCCAGGTCGTCCGCCCCGGCGCAGATCGCTTCCGCCACCTGCGCCCACGATGCGCCGGGCGCGGTACCCCAGACGAGCGCCGCGAGGCCCGAGACCATCGGCGCCGCCATCGAGGTCCCAGACAGCCAACCGTAGCCGCCAGGCAAGGTGCTGATCAGGGACACGCCGGGCGCCGCGACGTCGACGTACGAACCATAGTTCGAGAACCAGGCCTTGAGGTCCTGCTGATCCGTCGCGCCGACGCCCAGCACGCCCTCGTACGCAGCCGGATAAAAGGGCACGGACCATCCGCTGTTCCCGGCGGCGGCAACCACGAGCACGCCCAGACCCTGCGCGTACGCGACCGCCGCATCGACGGTGCCCGCCGGGATCGAGTTGCCGCCCAGGCTGAGGTTGATCACGTGGGCGCCGTTCTCCGCGGCGTAGCGGATCCCGTCCGCGACGTCCGCGACGTCTCCCTCCCCCTCCTCGTCGAGCACGCGCACCACCATCAGCGCGCCCCCCCATCCCATGCCCGCGATGCCGGTCGCGTTGTCCGTGGCGGCAGCGGCGATCCCGGCAACGTGCGTGCCGTGGCCCTTTTCGTCTGCCGGTAGAGCATCTCCCTCCACATAGTCCCAGCCGTGCAGATCGTCCAGGTAACCGTTGCCGTCGTCGTCAAGCCCGTTATCGGGCATCTCGCCGGCGTTCGTCCACAGCACAGGCGCGAGGTCAGGGTGTGTCAGGTCGATCCCCGAGTCCACGATCGCGATCACCACGCCATCCCCGCGCGTGCGGCCCCACGCCTCTGGCGCGCCGACCGTCTGCAGCGCCCACTGGGAGGGATAGTGTGGGTCATTGGGATCCACGCGCGTCGAGCAGTGCTTTGCCAGAAAGGGCACGTAGGTCGTGATGGCGACGGTCGGCGAGCTCACCTGCGCGTGCGCCACGTCCGTGTGCCCACGATCCCCCGCCACGCTCCGCATCGCCGCGCCTGCCGACAGGGCGCCCAGCGTCCATGCGAGCGCCAGCGCGGCGGCGAGCAGCGCTGCGCTTGCCCGCCAGGCGGCGCGCGCGCGGTGACTGCGCACCGAGTACACGCGTGGAATCCTCACTGCGCTATCCCTCCTCGGGCAGGTCGAACGCGATACGTACGCGATGGATACGTCGAGCGTGCGCCGAAAGCGCCAGCGCGTCGAGCAGCACGTCAGGTCGCCCGATTCGGCCTGATGGCAGCCGAACCAGCGTAGCACGCAGCGCCAGGCTGTCGCCCGCTCCGTCGACCTCCAGCTCCTCCACCAGGGGACGCAGGTCGAAGGCCTTGCGGCGAAAAGACACCATGCACGCATCGCGCGCAAGGAACGCATCCACGTCCCTCCGCACGGCGGGAGGAGCAACGCCCGTCAGCTCGATGTGGTACACGGCGTTCGAGATCACGCTGGGCAGCGCAGGACCGTCGAACGCTACCTCCTCCACGCTGCGTGCCTGCAACCCTGGTGGCATGACCGGCGCCAGGGAGGTCAGCAGCGTCCCTGCGGCTAGTGGCTCGTCCATGTAGACGTCGACCACCTCCGCCTCGCCAGTGCACCCGACTGGCAGCGGCATGGCGATCACGATCCGTGGATGGGGGTTGAAGCCCTGCGAGTAGGCGAGCGGCGCGCCTGCGCGGCGAAGGGCTCTCTCCCACGCGCGCAGCAGGTCGAGGTGAGAGATGTACTTGATCGGCTCGCCCACCGCATAGAAGATGCGCAGCCGGTGCAGTGTCCGCTCGCTCACGGCGTCCCCCGGCAGCCCAGCAGCTCACGCGCGCCGCAGTTCGTGCACCCGTCGCGGCAGTCCCGCGTGATCTGCCCCTGCAGAGCGCGTTCTCGCTCCGCGCGCAAGTAGTCGCTCGTAACGCCAGCAGAGATGTGGTCCCACGGCAGCACCTCATCGAGCGAGCGCGGGCGGCGCGCCTCGAGCGCAGGATCGATCGACTCGGCGGCAAAGGCGTCCAGCCAGGCCTGCCACTGTAGCTGCTCGTCCCAGGCGTCGAACCGCGCTCCAGCGCGCCACGCACGCTCGATCACCGCTCCCAAACGGCGGTCGCCGCGCGCGATCACCGCCTCCAGCAAGGTGACGCGTGGATCGTGATAGCTAAAGTGAACGTTCCTGCCGCGCAGACCGCGCTTGAGGATCCCCTGCCGGCGCGCAAGCGTCTCGTCGTCGACCAGCGGGTGCCATTGGAAGGGCGTGTGCGGCTTGGGGACCAGCGTTGACACCGTCACGCTGACGTTGGCCTTCCTGCCGTGGTGCCGCAAGCCGATCTCGAGCACGCTGTGGACCAAGTCGACGATCGCCTGCACATCCTCGTCCGTCTCTGTCGGCAGGCCGATCATAAAGTACAGCTTGACGCGCTGCCATCCATTCGCATAGGCGGCTTCACACGCCGACCGCAGATCGCGATCGCTCACCTTCTTGTTGATCACGTCGCGCAGGTGCTGGCTCCCCGCCTCCGGCGCAAAGGTGAGCCCGGAGCGCCGCACCCCGTGAAAGAGCTGCGCTAGCTCGACAGAGAACGCATCGGTCCGCAGCGAGGGAAGCGTGACCGACAGCCGCGGTTGGCGATGCGCGTCCAGGATCTCCTCGATCATCTCGCGAATCTGGGAGTGGTCGGCAGAGCTGAGGGATACCAAGCCGATCTCAGCGTCACCGGTGTGAGCGGCGATCTCGTCCACGGCGCGAATGACCTCTTGCTTGCTGCGCTCGCGCAGGGGACGGTAGACCATGCCCGCCTGGCAAAAGCGGCACCCCTGGGTACAGCCGCGCATGATCTCGATCGTTGCCCGGTCGTGCACGGGCTGGACATACGGAACGAGCAAGCGAGTCGGCGGCGGCGGCAGCGGGTCCACGACCCGCTTGACGACCGGCAGCTGAGCCTCCGGCACGCGGGGCGAGATGCCCGTCCGCTCGCCGCCCGGACCGTAC
>JAFGIE010000138.1 GCA_016929775.1 Anaerolineae bacterium | reverse complement strand
GAGGCCACAGATGGCCGTAGCCCGGTAACATTATCATCTGACGGAACGATCACGCTTCGGTAACATTATCATTTGAGTTGACACGCGCCATCTTCACAAACCCGCCGGTTCGTGATACAATGCGTACATCGGAGACCCCGCCACACAAGAGGAAGCGCAGATCGTGGCATCACACTGCCGGGGCAGCGTCCCCAAAGGAGGCACGTCGAACCAGCCGTACGACTATTCGACCAGGCGGGGCATCCGCCCCGTTTCGTGGGAGAGCTTTCACGGGATCTGCAGGGCGCTGGCTCGGGCCACATCCCGCTTTGGGCCGCAGATCGTGCTCGCCATCGGTCGCGGTGGGTACTACCCGGGAACGCTGATCGCCCACATGCTCCAGGTCGAGCTCTACCCGATCCGGCTCTCGAGGCGGGTCAACGACGTCGTCCGGTACGCACACCCACGGTGGTTGGTCGAGCCTCCGGCTCTGGTTGCCGGATGTCGGATCCTAATCGTCGACGAGATCTGTGCTTCCGGCGAGACGCTGACCATGGCGGCGGACAAGGTGAGATCGCTTGGAGCCACCGAAGTGAGGAGCGCCGTCATGTACGCCCACACCCAGGGGGCCACGGTGCCTGACTACATTGGCCTGATCACCGATGCCCTGCTGCTCAATCCCTGGGACCGGGAGATCCTGTGCGAGGGTCGCTTCCGCTTCCACCCCGAGTACGTTCAGGCGCTGGCAGAGCAAGGCATGGCGCCCGACCAGTCGCTGCTCGTCCAGGCGCCCCACGTCGAGCTCGCCAAGGGGGGCTGAGTAGCGCCGTCGCCGGTCCTGTGCTGCCGCACGCCCTGCCCGCTGGCTGTGCCCTCTCCCCTGTGCGTCTTGCCTAGGTGCGCGGGCGCTCCCGCTTTCTCTCCTCGTCGTCATCTCGGACGAACACGCTCAGCGCGATCGAGACCACGCTGACGATCACCGAGCCCAGGAGCGCAGCCCAAAAGTCCTCGACGTAAAAGCCGACGTTCAGCCAGCGCACGGCGATCCACGACGACAGCCACAGCGTGAGGGCATTGATCACCAGCGTGAACAGCCCCAGCGTGAGCACGATCAGCGGGCAGGTCAGCAGCTTGAGCACGGGGCGCACGACGGCGTTGACCAGGCCCAGGACCACCGCCATCGCCGCGTACACCACCCACCCGCTCCCATCCACCCGGATCCCCGGCACCAGCCAAGCGGCGACAAAGAGCGCGAACGCAGTGATGATCCAGCGCAGCACGAGCTTCATACTCACGTCTCTCCTTTCATAGCTCCCCCTGCCGCATCAGTCGGCAGGAGCAAAGTCGACCTGCAGGACGCCATCCTCGTGATGCGCGCCCCCGATCCGCATGGCAGCCAACGTGTGCGGCAGGCTGAACATGCGCTTCCGACTGCCAACCTGCACCACCAGCTCGTCCGCCGAAGTGCGGTTCACCTGGACCTTGCCGCTCGCCATGGGCAGCGGCACGCGCAGCGCATACCCATCGCCTTCCGCGACAATGCGCTGTCCCGCGCCGCGGTACATCACCGCTGCCGGGTCGCGCGCCGCATAGATCGTCTCACCCATGCGCCGCAGCATGTCGAGCCCTACCACTTCACGCTCAAAGAGCGGCACGTCGAGGATCGGGAGGGGGGCGAACGAGGCCTCGATCACCTCGCGGTACCCCTGCTGGATCGCACGCCACTGCTCCAGGTATGCCCCGTCGGCCTCGGCGGGCAGCAGACGGTTGCAGATCAGCGCGTCCACCGCATAGCCATACAGGCTGAGGTACGTGTAGGCGCGGCGCGTCTCGACGATCACCATCTTTTCCGGGTTGACAACCAGGCGTGCGGAGGTGTGCGCTGGATCGCTGAGCAGGGCCTGCATGCGCTTCAACTGCTCGACCAGCAAGGCCAACGCGTCATACACCGCCTGCTCCGGGATCGGCCGATCGCTCACCGCACGGAGCACGGGCCGAACCAGGGCGAAAACCCGCTTCTCTAGGGGCAGCAGCCGCTCCAGGTACCACCGTCCGGCTTCGGGCATCGCCAAGAGCTGCAGCGTGGCGCCGGTCGGCGCGCAGTCCATTACGATCACGTCGTAGGCGCCCTCGTCATAGAGCTGCACCACCCGGATCAGACTCGTCAGTTCTTCCAGCCCGGGCAGCACGGTCAGCTCTTCCGCCACGATCCGCTCCAGGCCCCGCACGGCAAAAGCAGAAGCCGCGTAGCGCTTGAGGCTGCCCAGGTGCCGCTCCGCCTGGTCGAGCACGTCCAGCTCCTGGGCCCACAAGTGTCCCGCTACCTGCGCGGCATCGGGTCCCAGCGGCATGTCCAGCGCGTCGGCAAGGCTGTGCGCCGCGTCGGTGCTGACGACGATCGTGCGGTAGCCCAGATCGGCGCAGCGCAGCGCCGTCGCTGCGGCGACGCTGGTCTTGCCTACGCCGCCCTTGCCCGTCATGAGTAGAATGCGCATATGGGGTCCCTGGTCGTGGCTCGCCCTGTAGCTGGTCCTCAGCCAACCGGATGGCCTATAAAAGATATACGCACTGCCCGCCAGGAGGTTTCACAGATCGCGTGTTCCCACGTGGGTCGCGCCGAATCGTGGTCGCCGGCGAGATCGACCCTCTCCCCATCGCCGATGGGGCGTAGGGGCAACCGCCCATCGCCTCGCGGGCCAGTTGCCTGAACCACGGACCATCCAGCAGCTGCTTGCCGATCCGTGCTTGACATTTGGCCCACGTGACGGTACAATCCCGCCACATAGCAAGGGCCAGGGCCAGCAACGCGCCTCGCACGGCGCGCCGCACCTGCGCGCTCAACTGGTGGCCCGGGTAGGAGACGGCGATCCGTGGACAGGGACGATATTGCCCCACAGTTGACTGCGCGCGAGACGATCGCCGCAGGCACTTATCTCGTCTTTGACATCCTGCTCCTCCTCCTGGCGATCGGCATTCCCGTCTTGATCGCCAACCTCTTCAGCCCGACCTTTCCCCGGCGCTGGAAAGCGGGCAATGTCCTGGGACTGCTCCTCCTGCTGAGCGTTCCAGCGCTGATCGTGCTCCTGGTCTGGTGGGTCTAGAGGACCGAGAGACGTCGATGCGCATCTGCATGGTGACCGATACATTCTGGCCCCGGATCAACGGTGTTTCCGTCTCGGTCTCGGCCCTGACCCGCGCCCTGCGTGCCTTGGGGCACGAGGTGTATGTCGCCGCGCTGGACTATGGGGACCTGCCGACGCGCCGGCGCTTCATCGACGGGGATCGCACGCCCCTCGAGGGCGTGATCCGCTTCCCAGCGCACCCCGTGCTCCTCTACCCCGAGGATGGGATGGTGCGCTTTCTCAGCCGCGCCTATGCCCGCCAGCGCGCGCAGATCCTGGACCTCGACGTGGACATCCTGCACATTCACACGCCGCTGACGCTCGGCATGTTGGCCATGTACTGGCATCGCCACACGCCTGTGCCCCTGGTGCACACGTTTCACACGCTGTTCGAAGACTTTATGCCGCACTATGCGCCCCTGTGCTACCTGCCGCCGACCATCCGCCGCGGATTTGCGCACTGGTTCTCGCTGAACACCTTCCACTGGTACTGCAACCGGTTCGACCGGGTCATTGCGCCGTCGCGCCAGGTCGCGGACCTGCTCCGCAGCTACTACCTGCGCGCCCCAGTCGACGTGATCCCGACCGGGATCGAGGTCGCGCGCTTCCAAGGCGGAGACGGCGCGCGCATCCGGCGCGAGTGGGGGGTGCTGCCGCACGAAAAGCTGCTCCTCTTTAGCGGGCGGGTCTGCTTTGAGAAGAACGTCCCGCTCCTGGTGCGCGCCCTGGCTCAGATCTGGGCTCGCGCGCCCGAGGCGAGGTTGGCGATCGTGGGACAGGGCCCCGCCGAGGGTGCGCTGCGCGAGCTGGCGCAGCAACTCCACATCGCACACCGCGTGCACTTTGCCGGCTACCGGCCCTACACCGAGATGGCTGATGTCTATGCCGCGGCTGACCTGTTCCTCTTTGCCTCGCAGACCGAGACCCAAGGCCTGGTCACCGTAGAGGCGATGGCGTCGGGCACCCCGGTCGTCGCCGTACGCGGCCCAGGTACGCTGGACATCCTGGAGGACGAGGCTGGGGGTCTGCTGTGCGCGCCGGATCCCGCCGACATGGCGGACAAGGCGCTGCGCTTGCTGCGCGACCCGGCGCTCCTGGCGCTCAAGTCCGCGGAGGCGCGCGCACGTGCGCAGCACTTCTCCTCGCTGACCATGGCGCGCCTCGTACTCGAGGTGTACGCGTCCCTGCTCTGACGGCGATCGCTTGCGCTTTCCCATCTTCGGCGTATAATCCGTCGTGAAGGCGCCCCGGCAGAGCGAGCACGGGGCGCGCCAGGCAGGGCTCGGCGCCCGTGCCCCGTAGGCTGCACCAACCAAGATACCTGGAGTGGGACGCATGAGAGCACTGATCGAGCGCATCCGGACAGAAGGCACCTACATCGGGAACGGGATCATCAAGGTCGACAGCTTTGTCAACCACCAGATCGACCCCGCGCTGACCATGGCGATCGGCGTCGAGTTCGCAGCGCGCTTTGCCGCCGCCGGCGTGGGCGCGGTGACCAAGGTCGTCACCGCCGAGGTCAGCGGCATCGCGCCCGCTCTCGCCACGGCGCAGGCCCTCAACGTGCCCATGGTCTATGCGCGCAAGCATCGCCCGATCACGATGCCGAATGGCTTCTACCTGGCTGAAGCCCCGAGCCACACCAAGGGGGGCATCGTGCAGCTCATGATCTCGCCCGAGTACCTGCTCCCGACCGATCGCGTGCTGCTGATCGACGACTTTCTGGCGACCGGGCTGACGATCGGCGCGATCGCGGCGTTGATCCAGCAGAGCGGGGCGACGCTGTGCGGCATCGGCTGCGTGATCGAAAAGGTGTTCGAGGGAGGACGCACGTGCCTCTCTGCGCTCGACGTGCCGATCATCACCCTTGCCAAGATCGACCTGGACGGCGATTCGTTCGTCGTCTGCTGACGCGTCCTCGCCGTCCGCCAACCGGGGCAACGGGCTGGATGGCCTACCCGTGCACCGCGCTGATCGTCTGCACGTGCGTTCGCGTGTGCGCCAGACCATGCGCCTGCCAGGAGGACACGTACGATGGACAACCGAGACCGCCACGCCCGCCTGCGCGTGATCAACAGCGTCGCGCCGATCCGGATCTGCGACAACGGCGGCTGGACTGATACCTGGTTCGCCGGGCATGGGCGCGTGTTCAACATCGGCGTCTATCCCTACGTCGAGGTCCAGATCGAGGTCTACCCCCGCGGCGCACAGGACGACCGGATCGTCCTCTTTGCCGAGAACTATGGCGAGCGCTACGTCGTCCACCCCGAGGTCCCTGGTTGGGACCGGCACCCGCTCTTGGAGGCGGCGATCGAGTACATGCGCATCCCGGAGGACGTGGCGCTGCAGATCTCGATCTACTCCGAGGCCCCTGCCGGGTGCTCGACCGGCACCTCCGCCGCCGTGAGCGTGGCATTGATCGGCGCGCTCGACGTGCTGACCCCGGGGCGCATGACGCCGCACGAGGTCGCCCATGCGGCGCACGTGGTCGAGACCAACCTCCTCCACCTGCAGTCGGGCATACAGGACCAGATCTGCTCCGCCTATGGCGGGATCAACTACATCGACATGTACGCCTACCCTTACGCCTCCGTCTCGCCGATCTATGTGCCGAACGCGATCTGGTGGGAACTGGAGCGGCGCCTCCTGCTGATCTTTCTGGGCAAGTCTCACAGCTCTTCGGCGGTGCACGAGAAGGTGATCGCAGAACTAGAGGATGCGGGCCCCGACTGCCACAAGCTCACGCCACTGCGCAAGACGCCCGAGATGGCGCGCAACGCCCTCTACGCGGGCGACTTCTGCGCGCTAGGCGCCTCCATGATCGCCAACACCGAGGCGCAAGCCGATCTGAACTCAGCGCTGGTCAGCGCCGACGCGCAGCACGTGATCGACATCGCCCGCGCGCACGGCGCGCTCGGCTGGAAGGTCAACGGGGCGGGAGGCGAGGGTGGATCGATCACGCTGCTGTGCGGGGATGCGTCCAGCCAGAAGCGGGAGATGATCCGCCAGATCGAGGCAGCCAACCCCCTGTTCAAGAACATCCCGATCTACCTCAGCCGCTTTGGGCTGCGCATCTGGGACGCATAGAGTCCGGCTTGGTTGTCCCGTGCGCGGCGCGCCGGACACGCGTGGGATCCGGACGGACTGCCCCGTGCGCGGTGCGCTGATCGCGCACCTGCGGAATCCGCCGGGACAGGACAGCGAGCGGCGAGACGGCGCTCCCGAACGGGACGGATTGGCGTCGGCAGCCAAGGCCCACACAACTTGAGAGAGGGGCGACGTGAACGCATACATCCACATCGAGCGCATCGAGTTTGCGGTCACTTACCGCTGCAACAGCCACTGTGCACACTGCCAGGTCGATGACGCCCTGCGCACTGCACACCCGGCGGCGCTCGATGCTGCGCTCGGCGTGCAGATCGTGAAGCGCATCGCCGGCGTCCACGCGGTGCATTCGACCATGACTTGGGGCGGCGAGCCACTCCTTTACCCCGACACGGTGTGCGCCATCCACGCCACCGCTCGGGCATGCGGGATCGCGCGCCGTTCAGTGCTCACCAACGCCGGTTGGCCTCGCGACGAGAAGGCGTTCCACGAGGTCGCCCGGGGCCTGGCAGCGAGCGGCGTGAACGACATCGGCATCTCGGTCGACGCCTTTCACCAGGAACACATCCCGGTCGAGGTCGTCGAGCGCAACGCACGTGCGCTGCTCGACGCCGGGATCGAGGGCCTCTTTTGGAACCCGTGCTGGGTGGTGTCCGCCGATCACGATAACCCGTGGAACCAGCGCACGCGGGAGGTGCTGGCGGCGCTCTCTCACCTGCCCATCGTGCGGGATCCCGGCAACGTTGTGCAGCCGTGGGGCCACGCCGTGGAGCACCTGGCGGCATACCTGCCCCCGCGCGTGCCCGCGCCAGATGGCATGTGCGGCAACATGCCCTACACGAGCCCGCTGGACCAGATCAGCAGCGTAGGCATCGCCCCCAACGGGGACGTCGAGATCTGCCCCGACCTCTCGATCGGCAACGCCGCGCGAGAAGACGTGTTAGCCATACTGGAGCGCTATGATCCCTACCAGATCCCCGAGACGCGGGCGCTGCTGGAAGGGGGCGTACGCGCCCTGGCGTCCCTTGCCGCCGATCGCGGGATCGCGCTCGATCCCGAGGGATACTATGGCGCCTGCGACATGTGCGTGGCGCTGCGCCGCGCACTGCGCACCACGTGAACAGCCCTGGCGGGGACTCACGTCGACGCCAGGAACGTAGGATGCACCTTGGGCACGCCCTGCGCCGCGCCTTGCTGTGGCTGGCGCGATCGCGCCCGGGCGGCGCGGTACTGAACTGGGCATTGGCACACATGAGTGACTTGCTACCGGTGCGCCGGCTGCGCGAAACAGAGACCTTGATCGCGTTCTACCATCCGCAGCCCAGCTATCGAACGCACATCCTGCTGGTGCCCAAGGGGGCGTACGCATCCCTCATGGCGCTGCCCGCCGACGCAACGGACCTCATGCGCGACCTGCTGGAGACGGTGCAGGCCTTGGTGCGCGAGTTGGGGCTGGAAGGGGGCGGCTACCGCCTGATCGTCAACGGTGGGACATACCAAGAGGTGCCGCACCTGCACTTCCACCTGGTGTCCGAACGTGAGAGTGAGCCTACGCTGCACCCGAAGGCGCAAGAGCCAGGGGCTGCCCAGCGATAGGAAAGCAAGATGCCCATCCGGATCGGCTTTGACAACCAAAAGTACCTGCGGGAGCAGACGGCGGCGATCTTGAGCCACGTGCAGGGCTACAGCAAGCTGTACCTCGAGTTCGGAGGCAAGCTGGTGCACGACTATCACGCCTCCCGCGTGCTCCCCGGCTACCACCCCAACGTCAAGATGCAGCTCCTGAGCCAGCTCAAGGACGACGTCGACGTGATCCTGTGCATCTATGCCGAGGACATCGAGCGGCGCAAGGTGCGCGGCGACTTTGGGATCACCTACGACTCGGACGCGCTGCGCATGATCGACGCCCTCGCCGAGTGGGATGTGAACGTGCGCGCAGTCGTGATCACGCGCTACGAGAACCAGCCCGCCGCGACGGCGTTCAAGCACAAGCTGGAGCGGCGCGGCGTCCAGGTGTACACCCACCGCTACACCAAGGGCTACCCGACCGACATCGACACTGTGGTCAGCAGCGAGGGATACGGCGCCAACGAGTACATCGAGACGCAGCGACCGATCGTCGTCGTCACCGGGCCTGGTCCAGGCAGCGGCAAGCTGGCGACCTGTCTCTCGCAGCTCTATCACGAGTACAGGCGCGGGCGAGAAGCAAGCTATGCCAAGTTCGAGACCTTCCCGATCTGGAACCTGCCCCTCAAGCACGAGGTCAACGTCGCCTACGAAGCCGCAACCGCCGACCTGCGCGACGTGAACATGATCGACCACTTTCACCTCGAGGCGTACAACGAGCGCACAGTCAACTATAACCGGGACATCGAGGCCTTCCCCCTCCTGCGCCGGATCCTGGAGCGGATCACGGGTGCGCCATCGATCTACCGCTCGCCAACCGACATGGGCGTCAACTGCGCGGGCTTTGGGATCATCGACGATGCGGCAGTCCGCGAGGCGGCGCGGCAAGAGGTGATCCGCCGCTACTTTCGCTACGCCTGCGAGTACGCGATGGGCCTTACCGATCGCGGCACGGTACAGCGGCTCGAACTGCTGATGGACGACCTCGGTTTGGCGCCCGAAGACCGGCGGGTCGTGCTTCCGGCGCGGCGCAAGGCTGCGCAGTACATGACCGAGGGGCAGGACGGGGAGGGCATCGTCACGTGCGCCGCGATCGAGCTGCGCGATGGCGCCCTGATCACGGGGCGGGCGTCGCCGCTCATGCACGCGCCCGCGAGCATGATCTTGAACGCAGCCAAGCACCTCGCCGGCATTCCAGATGCGATGCACCTCCTCTCACCCCACATCCTCGAGTCCGTCACCCATTTCAAGCGGGACATCCTCAACGGGCGCTCGCTGAGCCTGGACCTGGGGGAGATGCTGATCGCGCTGGGCATCAGCGCGGCGATCAATCCCTCCGCCGACCTGGCAAGCCGCAAGCTGCGCGAGCTCCACGGGTGCGAGGTGCACATCACGCACATCCCAACGCCGGGCGACGCTGAGGCGCTGCGCCAGCTGGGCTTGCACGTGACCAGCGACCCCGAGTTCTCGTCCAAGTCCCTGTATGTGAGCTAGGAGAGGAGATAGCAATGGACCGACCACGTGTCTATGTCACACGGATCATCCCCGAAGGCGGCTTGCGCCTGGTACGCGAGGCGTGCGACGCCGAGATCTGGGAGGGAGAGACCCCGCCGCCGCGCGAGGTGCTCCTGGAAAAGGTACGCGGGATAGACGGACTGCTCGCGCTCCTGACCGACCGGGTCGACAGCGCGCTTATGGATGCCGCCGGTCCCCAGCTCAAGGTGATCTCAAACTATGCGGTCGGCTATAACAACGTCGACGTCGACGCCGCGACGGCGCGCGGGATCGCGGTGGGCAACACGCCGGGCGTGCTGACGGATACCACGGCAGACCTGGCCTTCGCGCTGCTCATGGCTGCCGCGCGCCGCGTTGCCGAGGGCGTGGACTATGTCCGCGCCGGCAAGTGGCGGACGTGGGGGCCCACGCTGCTCCTGGGGCGCGACATCCACCACGCCACGCTAGGGGTGGTGGGCTTTGGCCGGATCGGGAGAGCGGTGGCGCGCCGCGCGCAGGGGTTCGAGATGGAGATCCTCTACTACGACCCCCTCGTCGGCCCCGACGACCCCGACGTGGAAGCGCTGGGGGCGCGCTCGGTCGACTTTGACACGCTGCTCGCCCAGTCGGACTTTGTGAGCCTGCACGTGCCGCTCCTGCCCGAAACGCATCACATGATCAGCACCGATGCCCTGCACAAGATGAAGCCGTCGGCGATCCTGGTCAACACCTCGCGCGGACCGGTGGTCGATCCGCAGGCCCTGCACCACGCGCTCGTCGAGGGCGAGATCGCCTACGCGGCGCTCGACGTCACCGAGCCCGAACCGATCGAGGCGGACAGCCCGCTGGTCACCCTGCCCAACTGCATCGTCGTCCCGCACATCGCCAGCGCCAGCATCGCCACACGGACGCGGATGGCTGAGATCGCGGCGCAGAACCTGATCGCCGGCGTGCGCGGCGAACCGCTGCCAGCGCGTGTCAATCCATAGCGAGGAGAGTGCGCGCGCAGCGATAGGAGCACGAGATTGACCAAGACGCCCCCCTTCAGCGACATGGACCTGGAGCGCTGGCGGGACTATGACGAGATCTATACCGACTCGCTGTGGCTGTTTGACAGCCGAGACAGGACGGGCGGGCACGAGCTCGACTACCACGGCAACTACATCCCGCAGATCGCGACCCAGATCTATACCCGCTACACGCGCAAAGGGGACGTGGTCGTCGACCCCTTCCTCGGCGCAGGGACCTCGGCGATCGAGGCAGTGCGCATGCAGCGGCGCTGCATCGGCGTCGAGCTCAAGCCCGACCTGGTCGCCCACGTCCGCGCCAAGATCGATCCGCAGCGCCTCGATCGCGAGATCTGCGTGCTGCAGGGCGACAGCACACGCGTCGAGACCGCCGAGCGCGTGCGCGCCGTCCTGGCGCGCTGGGGCGAGACGCACGCCCAGCTGGTGGTGCTCCACCCGCCCTACCACGACATCATCCGCTTTGGCGAGTCGTCCGACGACCTGTCGAACGCAGCGACGGTCGACGACTTTTTGGATCGCTTCGAGACGGTCGCCCGCCACTGCTACGACCTGCTCGCGCCCGGACGGTACGGCGTGCTCGTGATCGGCGACAAGTACGAGAAGGGCGAACTGATCCCGCTGGGGTTCCGGTGCATGGAACGCGCACAGCGCGCTGGCTTCCGGGTCAAGGCGATCGTCGTCAAGAACATCGAGGGAAACGAGCGTGGCAAGGGCCGCAGCGCCAATCTGTGGCGCTACCGCGCCCTGGCGGGCGGGTACTATATCTTTAAGCACGAGTACGTGATCGTGCTCCAAAAGCCCGACGCCGCGCCCGACGTCAGGCAGGAACTGCTCCGCGTGCGGCGCATGCCGCCTTGGCCCCGCGTACAGGACGACGCCTGGGACCGGGCGAGCCGGTTCATCTATGCGACGCACACCCTGTACGAGCTGCGGCGCCACACGCGGCGCATCGCCGGCGAGCACGGCTTTCCGCTCAAGGCGTTCGGCGCCTACGTGCTGCACCGCTGGTACAACTATTGCACGCACCAGATCGTGCTCGACATGCTCCTCGCCCACGCGCGCACGCGCCCAGAGCCAGACCCGTTCCACCACACGGTGGACCTCTACCTGGACGACGTAGGCTTCGATCTCAAGCTCACGCATCTGCCCGAGCGCTATCCGCGCGATCTGGCCTATGCGCGCGCCCACCCAGAGCATCTCGCCGCTTGGCTCTATGCGCACCAGTCGAACCAGGGACGCTATCACGCCGCGAACCGCCTGTTTGTCGTCCTTGCCGACCTGCAGCACCCCGACCGGACGTGGCAGCTGCGGCGGGACTATGACCGGTTGCGCGCCGCGCTGGATGCGTTCCTCGACGACCCGCATCTTTTCCGCGTGCCCGCGCTCGGCGGCGAGCGGACGGAAGAGCCGTGGGCGGAGGTCGTTTTTTGCGTGCGCGACTGATCTCCAGGACAGCCGCGTGCCCCTGTACATCGCGCCTGAGCAGGGAGCGGTTGCAGGCGAGTGGTCCGCCGGACGGCAAGGCCGAGTAGAAAGCGAGGCAAGATGGGTATGCACGGCGCAGGATGGCGGTCGTACCTGCGATACGATGAGGAACAGGATCGCCCCGAGATCAGTTGGGCGCTGCTGAAACGCGTCGCACACTATGCGCGTCCTTATCGGTTCAAGGTCCTGCTGTTGATGCTGTCGATCACGTCGGTTTCCCTGCTCAACCTGATCTCTCCTCTGCTGTACCGCGATCTGCTGGACAACGCCCTGCCAAACAAGGACGCCGCGCGTCTGAACCTGTTGGCGCTGGGACTCTTTGGCCTGCCCGTGCTGACCGGGCTGATCCAGGTTGCGCAGCGCTATCTCAGCTCGAACGTCGGCGAGGGCATCATCTGCGACCTCCGGCAGCAGCTCTATGCACACCTGCAACGCATGAGCCTGCGCTTTTTCACCCATACCAAGACCGGGGAGATGATGTCGCGGCTCAACAACGACGTCAGCGGCGCGCAGAGCGCGGTCACGGGGACCCTGATCAGCCTGGTCACCAACATCATTTCCCTGATCACCACATTGGCTGTCATGATCTCGCTTGAATGGCGGCTGACGCTGATCGGCGTGATCATCCTCCCTCTCTTTATCCTGCCCTCGCGCCGGATGGGCCGCGTACTGCGGGGCATCACGCGCGAGTATATGCAGTTCCAAGCCGAGATGAACGCGCTGATGAACGAGACGCTCAACGTCAGCGGCGCCCTGCTAGTCAAGATCTTTGGGCGCAAGGACGACGAGGTCCGCGCCTTTGCCCACAGGTCAGCCCAGGTGCGCGACATCAGCGTTCGCCGTTCCCTCGTCGGGCGCTGGTTCTTTATGGGCCTCGGGCTGGTCGGCGCCATGGGCACGGCGCTCGTGTTCTGGTTGGGCGGTCACCTGGTGCTGCGCGGCGCGTTCACGATCGGGACCATCGTCGCCTTTAGCACCTACCTGACCCAGCTCTATCGCCCGCTGACCGCCCTGACGAACGCGCGGGTCGAGTTTGCCACCAGCCTAGTCAGCTTTGAGCGCGTGTTTGAGGTGCTCGACTTACCCGTCGAGGTCGATGACCAGCCCGCTGCCCTGGTGTTGACACAGTGCGAGGGACACGTGCAGTTCGTGGACGTGTCCTTTGGCTATGACCTGAGCAGGGACGGCGCGGCAGCGCTGCAGGAGGTCGAGCGCCGCGGACGGCGCGGCGGCGGGCCCGAGGTGACCAAGAGCGGCGGAGCGCCCGCGCGAGAGGGGGACCTGCCCCGCGCGGGCGCCGGCGATGAGCAGTTCGCGCTGCAGGGGATCAGCTTTGAGATGCTGCCGGGCCAGTTGACGGCGCTGGTTGGGCCCAGCGGGGCGGGCAAGACAACGATCACCTACCTCGTCCCCCGTCTCTACGACCCGACCGCGGGCCAGATCCTGCTCGACGGGCACGACCTGCGCCAGATCGCGATCCGGTCCCTGTCCGACCAGATCGGCATGGTCACGCAAGAGACCTATCTCTTTCACGACACGATCCGGGCCAACCTGCTGTACGCCAAGCCCGAAGCGACAACGAGAGAGCTGGAAGCGGCGTGCCAGGCTGCCAACATCCACAGCTTCATCGCAAGCCTGCCACAGGGCTACGACACCATCGTCGGCGAGCGAGGGTATCGCCTCTCGGGCGGCGAGAAGCAGCGCGTCGCGATCGCCCGGGTCGTGCTCAAGGACCCGCGCGTGCTGATCCTGGACGAGGCGACGAGCCATCTCGACTCTGAGAGCGAGGCCCTGATCCAGCGCGCCCTGGAGCGGGTCATGGAGGGACGCACCAGCCTGGTGATCGCGCATCGCCTCAGCACGATCCTGTCCGCCGACCAGATCTTGGTCATCGACGGTGGACGCCTGGTGCAGCGCGGCACGCACGAAGCCCTGCTCGCGCGGGGCGGGCTGTACCGCGACCTATACGAGCGGCAGTTCCTGGTCGGCGCGCAGGACGGCACCGCATCGGCGCCCCTCGATGAGAGCGCGACGCCACCTGGAGAGCCTGAGAGCGCGCCATAGGCAACACACTGGCACGGCGCCAGCGGGAGGGCCTGAGAGCGCGTCACAGGCAGTACAACGGCGGACCGTGCAGCGCCGGGATGAGAGGAGCACAGACAAGCGTGGAGCGGCTCGCACGCGCCGAGCAGTGGATCGCCGTAGCCTTGGTTGCCCTCGCCGCCCTGCTCCGCCTGGGCGACCTGGGGCAGACGCCCTCCTGCCTGGAATACGACGAGGCGGCGAACGTCATCCTCGCAGGCGAGATCGCGCGCGGCGAGGCGCTGCCCGTCTTTATCCGGCCCTACACCGGCAAAGAAGCGCTCTACTTTTACCTCGCCGCCGGCGTGATGCGCTTCGCAGGCGTGACACCCTTTGCCTTGCGGCTCACATCGGCAGGGCTCGGGATCCTGAACGTCGCCTTGACCTACTGGTTCACGCGACAGCTGCTCACCGCGACCGGGATCGTGCCGCACGGCGCCTGGGAGCGAGCGGTCCATTGGCTGCCGCTCTACAGCGCAGCGCTGGTCGCCGTCTCGTATTGGCAGGTGCACCTCAGCCGCTTTGGCTACCGCGCGATCGCCCTGCCCCCGCTCCTCGCCCTGACCTGCGGCTCGCTGCTGCAGGCCCTGCGCACCGGGCGCCCCGTCCGCGCCGCGATCGCCGGGGCCTGGGCAGGTCTCTCTGCCTACACCTATTCTTCCGTGCGGGCGCTGCCCATCCTCCTGCTCGTCGTGTGGGCGTGGGCCACGATCGCCGACCGGCGCCGCTGGCGGCTCCGCCTCGCCCAGTTCGCCCTGTTCGGCCTGGCGGCGCTGGTCGTGTTTGCGCCGCTGGGCGCCTTTTTCCTGCGCAGTCCGGAGGCCTTTTCCGTCCGTCTCGCGCAGGTCTCTGTGCTGAGCCCCGCCGTGAACCAGGGCGATCTGTGGGGCACACTCTGGCGGACCGTGCGCCTGGCACTGGGCATGTTCACCCGCGCGGGCGACCTCAACCCGCTCTACAACGCTCCGGGCAAGCCGGTCTTTGACCGGGTCGTGGGGCCCGCCTTCTACCTTGGCCTGCTGGTCTGCCTGTGGCTCGTCGTGCGGAGGCGAGGGGCGTCACAATCGCACAAGGGCGAGCTGCCCTCCGCGCCACACGCTTACCCACGCCTGCCCTACGTGCTGCTGCTCGCTTGGCTGCCGGTGATGATGGTCCCCAACGTGCTGTCGGCGAGCGGCGTGCCGCACAACCTGCGCGCGATGGCGCTCGTCCCAGCGGTGTTCGTGTTCGCCGCCCTGGGCCTGGTCACAGCCCTCCACTGGGTAGCGCGCCTGGTGGCGCGCTCGCCCGCCAGGCAGGGCCTGCTGCTCACCGCCGTCCTGATCGGTCTGCTCGCCCACGAGGGCCTGCGCACCCATGGTGTGTACCGCGCCTGGGCTGCATCCCCGGACCCCTACTACAAGGGGAACGAAGCCTTGATCGGCGCTGCAGCGCTGCTCAACGCCCACCCCGAGGCCGACGCGTACGTGGCGACCTACTTTCAACAACACGCCACGCTCGCCGTGTACGCGCGCGACTACCAGCAGATCCGGTGGCTCAGCGGGAGCACGCTGGTCCTGCCTCCGCCCGGCGCCCGACCGGCGATCCTGGTCTACGACCACACCATGCCCGTCGATCCACTGCTCCGCGAGCAGTACCTCGCCCCGCAGACGCTGATCCACCGGGAGTACGGACCCGACGGCGAGGTGGGGTTCGAAGCCTACCGGCTCGAGGCGGACACGCGCCCGGCGCCCCATCCCCATGCGCCTATGGACGTCAACCTGGGCAACACGCTGACGCTGCTCGGGTATGACCTCAACGCGCCTCCCATCTCGGGCGCGGAACTAGACGTCACGCTCTATCTCGAGGTGCAGCGCACTGTCACGCGCGATGACTTGACCCTCTTTGCACACCTGGTCGACGACCTCGGTTTCCGTTGGGCAGAGGCGACCTTTTTCCACTACCCGCCCGCCCAGTGGCGCCCCGGCGAGGTCGCGATCTATCGGCTGCGCTTGCCGATCGCCGTCGGCGCGCCCCCAGACGCGTACACGCTCCATGTGGGCGTCTTTTCGCCCTCCGCAGACGCGCGTCTGCCAGTCCTGAACGAGAGCGGGCAGATGGCAGGCACGGTTGCCCTGGCGGGGCCGATCGCGGTCGCGCCCGCGGGGCGACCGGCGTCGACGCTGCCGCCCATGCAGGCGCGGTTCGATGCGCAGTTCGGGGATGCGATCGTGCTCCTGGGCGCCGACCGGGACCGCAGCGATCTGCTGCCTGGGCAGACGCTGGCGCTGACGCTCTATTGGCGCGCGCTGGCAGCGATCGAGGGCGATCCAGCGGTGCGGGTCGTGCTCTCGGGACCCGCGGGCGAGGTCGTGCTCTGGGACGGGCACCCGGTGCACGGGCGATACCCGTTCCGGGACTGGGAGAGTGGCGCCTTGGTCCGTGACCGGTACGCGCTGCGCCTGCCGATCGACGTCGCGGCGGGCGACTGGGAGTTACTCGTCTCGGTGGTCGACGGCGCGGGGCGTCCTCTGCCCACGGCGCAGGGAGGAAGCGCCGTCGTCCTGGGCACGATCCACGTCCAGGCTACCGACCGGCTGTGGGAGCCGCCTCTCTACGCCAACCCCGTCGGCGCACGTCTCGGCGCGGGCGTCGAGCTGCTCGGCTACGACCTCGACCGGGCGGCTGCGGAACCGGGCGATACGCTCCACCTGACCCTGATCTGGCGCTGCCGCGCGTCGATGGACGAGGACTATACGGTGTTCACCCACTTGCTCGACCCGGGTGGGCAGGTGCGCGGGCAAAAGGACAACCCTCCACGCGGCGGCGGCTATCCGACGACGCTCTGGCTGCCGGGCGAGATCATCGTCGACCCGTACGCGATCCAGGTCGCGGTCGACGCACCCCCAGGCGCGTACGCGATCGAGGTCGGGATGTACAACCCGGCGGACATGCAGCGCTTGCCGGTGATCGACCCGGGCGGCGCAGCCGGCGACCGTGTGCTGCTGGGGCAGGTCGAGGTCAGGCCTGCCCGCTAGGCTGCCTCGGCGGGCTCCAGGGCGGCACAGGGCCCACCACCCAGCGGCTGCGGCGATGGGCCCTGCGGGCGTAGGTTGCGATCACACCGGGCGAGGGGGCGTAGGCTAAGCTCGGCGCCCGCCCTTCAGCTCATCCTGCAGCGCCTGGAGCTCTTCCCACTTGCCGGCGCCCGCCAGCGCTGCCTGATCGGGCCAGGTGCTGGGATCAGCCATCGCCAGGCTTGCCTCGCGCATGATCTCCCGGAGGCGATCCACGCTGGCTGCTGCGAGTTGAGCATAGTTGATGATCCCGGCTTGCGCGAGCAGGCCCGAGACCTTGGGACCAATCCCCTCGATCACGGTCAGATCCTCGGGCTCGGCGGTTGCCGCCTGTGCGTCGGCGAGCGCAGCCTCCAGCTCGCCGATCCGGACCCCTGCCCCTTGCCGCTCCGCCTTGAGGTCTGCGATCTCGGATTCCTGCCGGTGGAGCGTGCCTTCCAGCTCGCGGGCGCGCTTCTCGCACGCCTTCCACTTGCGGCCCCACAGGATCCACCCGATCAACACCCCTAGGAGCAGTCCCACAATCGCGAATACGATCACCCATCCCCAGCTGACCACGGTTCCTCCTCTCCCCCTCCTATGGTGCGCGGCTCCACGCCCCCATTATAGCCCAAGAGCCCCGGATGACCAAGTGCACCGCGAGCACTTTGCCAAAATCGGTCAGCCGTGTTACAATCGCAGCTCGGATGGTTGCTCCGGGGGGAGGAGGCTGCGCAAGCATGGGCGCCAAAGTCATGTTGAGCGGCCGCGCCAGGAACATCCAGAAAGAGGAGCGGAGCGTTTGCTTTGTCATCGTCACCGGTCCGGCGACCCGTCATCCACCTCGCGGTCTCAAGCTTTTCGGCCAGACCCGGTACGTAGTCGAGTGCACGGTCCGCCAGTGGCGCAAGGCACACCTCGAACCCGAGGACGACACAGACTTGATCGTCGAGGGGTATCTCGAGCCACGCCGCGACGCGACCACTGGACAGCTCTACGTGGCGGTCATTGCAACGGCGATACAGAGCAAGCTCTACCAGGCCGCATGCAGGCTCGACGAACTGAAGGATCTGCTCGAGGAGTGCCGTGAGGCCTACAAGCGCGCTCGGGACGAGGGTCGCGACCATGCCCAGTTGGAGGCGTGTGCAGCCGCGTTCGTCGAGGCAAACCAAGAGCTACAGGCATTCCTGGCGAGCCATCCCGAGCTCGCGAACAGGGGGTAGTCATTGACCGCTCACCCCCGGCGCATCCTCACGCTGATCCTCCTCGTGCCCCTGCTCGTGCTATGGTGCGGTTGCGAACCCACGATCGCCATCCGCCAGATCGTGGTCCAGGCGGACGGGCGCGAGATCGCGACGTCGACCGAGGTCCTGACCGTGCGCGAGGCGCTCGCCGAGGTGGGCGTCACGATCGACGACGACGACCGCGTCGAGCCCGACCTGTGGGTCGAGCTGACACAGGGCATGACGATCCGGGTCATCCGGGTGCAAGAAGAGATCATCGTCGAGCGCGAGGTATTGCCCTACGGGCAGCAACGGCTGCGCAGCGAGGCCCTCGCCGCGGGCGAGCAGCGGCTGGTCCAGGCGGGCAAGAACGGGGAGGTCGAGATCACCTACCGCCTGCAGTTCGAGGACGGCGTCGAGGTCTCGCGCAGCATCATGCGCCGGGTCGTCATCGAAGAGCCTGCCGCACAGATCACGGTCGTCGGCGTCGAGGGCATGCTCGACTCGGTCGCGTTCGACGGCACGATCGCCTATCTCAACGCGGGCAATGCGTGGTTGATGCGCGGGGCGAGCGCGAGCCGCCAGCCGGTCACGGGCGGCGGCGATCTCGACGGGCGCGCCTTTGCCCTCTCCCCCAGTGGCGCGTACCTGCTCTATTCTGCGATCACAGAGACGATCGAGTTCGATGGACCGTTCAACGACCTCTACCTCCTGAACGTCGCCCTGGTCGGGGAAGAGCCCCTCCGCCTGCCGATCCAGAGCGTGCTGTGGGCCGACTGGTCGCCCGACGGGCGAACGATCGCCTATACCACGGGCGTCAAGAGCGGCACGTCGGGCGCCAAGGGAAGCGGCGATCTGTGGGTTGTCCCCCTCTTGGACGAGGAGGGCGTGTTCGATCCGGAGCAGCCGCGACGCATCCTGAACGGCGACGACGCAGGCGAGTACCGCTCCTGGGGCGCCCGGTACGCGTGGTCGCCCGATGGGGCCAAGATCGCCTACGCACGCGCGGACCAGGTGGGATGGGTGGACGTGGCAACGCGGCGCGCCTTCCCACTGGCTTCGTTTGCGCCGTACGACACCCGCGGCGACGAGGCGTGGGTCTCGGCGGTGACCTGGTCGCCCGACAGCTGGTACATCGCCGCGACGATCCACGCCGAGGAACCCGCCCGCGACGCCCAGGAGAGCGAGCGCTTTGAGGTATGGGCCTTTGACATGGGGCGCCAGGTGCGCGCACGCCTGACGCCTGGGCCGGTCGGCATGTGGAGCGAGCCGCGCTGGTCGCCCCCCCGGGAGAACGGCAGCCTGGTCGCCTATGCCGAGGCGGACGTGCCCCTCGCTTCCTACGACAGCCGGTACAGCATCTGGGTCATGGATCGCGACGGCAGCAACGCGCGCCTCCTGTACCCCGCACCCGGCGTGCGTGGGCTGTCGCGCCCGGTGACCCACGCGTGGTCGCCGGACGGCAACCAGGTTGTGGTCCTCTACTTGGGCGACCTGCACATCGTTGACCTAGTTGACGGGCAGGTGCAGCAGCTCACCGGAGATGGACAGTGTACGCACGTGGACTGGGTGGACTGAACGTGCGGCGCCGACTGCGCGACCGTCCCTGGCTACAACTGGGGCTGACCGTCGCCGTAGCGCTGTGCTGCGCGCTCTTGGGCGCTTGGTCGTGGTGGCGCGGACGGAGCCAGATCCCGCTCGACGCCGCGCCCCTCAGCGATCCCCTGGCAAACCTGAACCAGGTCGGCGTCAACCTCGACCTGGGAGACGCAGCGCCGGAAGCGATCGACGCCCTCCTTGCGCCGCTCCGCCCTGCCGGGGTGCGCTGGGTCCGCCAGCGCTTCCCGTGGAACGCGATCGAGCGGCAGCCTGGCATGCTGGACTGGGCACGCTGGGATGCGATCGTGGCGGCGTGCGCGGCGCACGACCTTCGCCTAATCGCCGTGCTGGATGGGGCGCCCAGTTGGGCCCGTCCCAACGCCGCGTCGGACGATCCCCTGGCGCCGCCGCAGGAGACGTCCGATTGGGGCGACTTTGCCGCACGCGTCGCACGTCGCTATCGAGGCCAAATCGCCGCCTACCAGGTGTGGGATGAGCCCAACCTGGCGGCGCACTGGGGCGGGCGCTATGTCGACCCCGTCGCCTACACCCGGCTCCTCCGCGAGGGCGCGATCCGCATCCGCGAGGCCGATCCGGGCGCGCCGATCCTGCTCGCCGCCCTGGCGCCGACGCTGGAGACCGGTCCCCTCAACCTGAACGAGATCGACTACCTGCGCGGCGTGCTCGCTGCCGGGGGCGCGCCGTTCTTTGACGTCGTCGCCGTGCAGCCCTACGGCTTTGCCGCTCCGCCGGACGCCCGCCCGCGCGCCGATGTCCTCAACTTCCGCCGCGTCGAGCTGGTGCGAGGCGAACTCGTCCGCCAAGGCATGGCAGACCGCCCGCTGTGGGCGGTCGCCGGTGGATGGCATCACCTGCCGCCCACCTGGCAGGGCGACCCGAGCCCATGGCCCAGCGTCACCCGAGAACAACAAGCCGCCTACACCGCGGACGCACTGCGCCTGGCGCGCGAAGAGTGGCCCTGGATGGGGCCGATCGTGATGTACGCGCTGCAGCCCAACGCCGATCCGAGCGATCCGCGGACCGGCTTTGCGCTGCGCGATGCGGAGGGCGCGCCGACCCCGGCGTTCGAGGGCCTGTCCGCAACCCCCGCCGCCCCGCCGGCGCTGCACGTTGGCACGTATGTCCCGGGTCCCGACACGGCACAGATCAGCGGCGACTGGCGCTTTGCGGCAAGCGGCGCCGACCCGCCGCGTGGCGCGGCGATCGAGCACAAGAACGCCGTGCTCTCGTTCGACCTGCACGCCGCCGCCCTCGACCTGACCGTACGGCGCGGCGACTACTGGGGCGTGCTTTACGTGTCGATCGACGGGCAAGCCGTGAACGGCCTTCCGCGAGACGAGGAGGGGCGATCCTACCTGGTGCTCTATGATCCCGCGGGCGGCGAGAAGCGCGTGACGGTGGCGCGCGGACTCGCCACGCGCAGCGCGCATCGCGTCGAGATCGTCGCCCACGGTGGCTGGGGGCAGTGGCCGATCGTCAACTGGGTCGCGTACGGCGCGCTGGCGCCCTCCAGCGGGGGCGCGGCGGCTTGGGCGCTGGGCGCGCTGGCGCTCGCAGCCACTCTAGCGGCTGGCGCACAGCTGGCGTCTGTGCCGGCGCTGCACGATCCGACCTACAGGGCGATCGGTCGCCTCTTCCGCTGGTACCGCGCCCTGCCGGAGTGGATACCGGTCGCGGCAACCCTGGTCACGGCGCTGCTGTGGTACGTATCGCCCTGGAGTGCGGTCGCCCTCCCGCTCCTCGCGCTGCTCTTCCTCCTCGTCTTCCTGCGCATCGACTTGGGACTGGCCCTGGTCGCCTGCGCGCTGCCCTTCTACCTCCGTCCCAAGGCCATGTTCGGGCGGCCCTTCTCGGTGATCGAGGTGGGGCTGGCGATCTGTCTCGCCGCCTGGCTGCTCGCGCGTGCGCTCGACCTGGGGCGCGACTGGCGCCAGGGCGCGGCGCAGCCCCTCGCGTGGCGCCTGCAGCGGCTGGACGCCCAGCTCCGCGGCGCACCGCTGCGGCTGTGGCGCACCTGGGCCTGGTTGGACAAGGGCGTGCTGGCGCTGCTCCTCGTCGCCCTGCTCTCCCTCAACTGGACCGCCCATCGCCCGGTCGCCTACCGCGAGCTGCGCACGCTGTTCCTGGAAGGCGCGATCTACTATGCCCTGCTCCGCCTCGCGGTGCGCAGTCCGCGCGCGCGCCAGCGCGTGGTCGAGGGTTGGCTGCTCGGCGCCGTCGCCATCTCTGGCGTGGGCATCGCACAGCTGATCGCGGGCGTCGACCTGATCACGGCAGAGGGCGTGTGGCGCGTGCGCGGGCTGTACGGTTCGCCCAACAACCTGGCGCTCTATGTGTCGCGCGCGCTGCCCGTGCTGCTCGCCATCGCCTGGCAGGGACGTCAGAGGGAGGCGCGGATCGCGTATGGCCTGGCGGCGCTGCCCGTCGTGGCGGCGCTGGTCATGACCCTTTCCAAGGGCGCGCTGCTGATCGGCGTGCCCGCGGCGCTGCTCGCCCTGGGCCTGGTGCAACGCAACCGCCGGGCCACGTGGGCTGCCCTGGCAGCGGTCGCGGCGATCGGGCTGCTGGTGCTTCCCTTTGCCTTCACCGAGCGCTTTCGCTCCGTGCTCAACTTGCGCGCGGGGACAGCCTTTTTCCGCCTCAAGCTGTGGCGCTCGACGGTCGCCATGATCGCCGATCACCCGCTCACCGGCGTCGGCATGGACAACTACCTGTACGCCTACCGGTCCTGGTACGTCCTCCCCTCCGCCTGGGAAGAGCTCGACCTGTCCCACCCGCACAACCTGATCCTCGACGCCTGGACGCGCCTGGGCCTGCCGGGCCTGATCGTGGTGGGGGGCTTGTTCTACGCTGCCCTGCGCACCGTGCTGCAGCAGCTGCGGACGGCGTACGGCGACCGGCGCGCGCTTCTCCTGGGCCTGTTCTCCGTCCTGGTCGCCATCCTCGCCCACGGCATGGTCGACCAGGCGATCTACACGCCCGACCTGTTCCTCGTGTTCGCCCTGATCCTGGCGATGGCGGGCCCGCCGCGGTAGCGCTTCCTCGAGAGGAGATGCGATGCGCGCACCTGTGCTGGGCGTCGATGCAGTCCGTGCCTATCTCGCGCGCAAACAGCGCCTGCTCCCTGGCGCCCAAGGCCAGGATCCGGCGCGCGTCACGCGCGACATCGCCGCCCTACACGCGACGGACCCGACCACCCCCTACCTCTCGCTCTGGGCCCGGACGCGCGGTTTCGAGCGCGCGGTGCTGGACGACGCGCTCTATGAACGGCGCACCCTGGTGCGCACGATCTGCATGCGCACCACGCTGCACATCGTCCCCAGCGACGAGATGCCCGCCTATGTCCAAGCCAGCGCTGCGCGCCACGCTCGCCGCGTGCACGACGCCGCCGCGGCGCTCCTCGTCCAGGCGGGGTTGTGCCAGGCGGGCGAAGCCAGGGCCAGATGGGCGGCAATCCAGAAGCAGGTGTTCGCAGCGGTCAGGGCGCGCGGCGCGTGCACCGTCCGTGCGCTCAGCCAGGCCATCCCCGAGCTGCGCACCCAGGTCCGGCACAGCGTGGGCATGGCGTACGAGGGCGCCTTCAGCCTCGGCTCGCGCCTCGTGCCGGCGATGTGCGTGCTCGGGCCGTTGGTTCGCGCGCGCCCAGAGGGCACGTGGCGCAGCAACCAGTACGCGTACGCCGCCTTGAGCGACTGGCTGCCTGGCGTCGACCTGTCAGACGTCCCGCCGCAGGCAGCGCGCACCTGGCTGGTCCGTCGCTACCTCTCGGCGTTCGGCCCGGCGACCGCAGCGGACATCCGCTGGTGGACCGGGTTGACCGCTCGCCAGACCGAGGCTGCGCTTCGCGCCTTGTGGGGCTCGCTGGTCGAGGTTGGGCTCGCAGGGCTGGAAGGCGCGCACTGGATGCTCACCAACGACATGGAGCAGCTGTCGGCGTGCGCCCCGCCAGCCACGCCTTACGCCTTTCTCCTGCCCGCCCTGGATCCCTACGTCATGGGCTACGCCGACCGGACGCGCTTCCTAGACCCGGCGCACGCCCGGCACGTGCTGGACCGTGCTGGAAATGCCGTGCCCACGGTGTGGATCGATGGACGCATTGCCGGCGCGTGGGTACAGCGCCGGGATGGCGCCGTGGTCTACAGCCTGTTCGAGGAGACATCGCCCGCGGTGCACGCCGCACTTGAGGCCCAGGCTGCGCGACTGGAGGCGTTCCTGGGCGACGAGCGGCTGCGTTTGCGATCGCAGACCCCGTTTACGCGCAGCCTGGCGTCGTAAGCCGCCCCATCCGTGCGAGCTGCGTGCGCTCTGATGCTGCGCACAAGGTAGCCTCTGGAGGACAGACGTGATGCCTGCCACCTCTGCCACAGCGCCCGCGTCGCGTTGAGAGCGTGTTTTCCACAGCACCTCGCATCCGACCAGATGCATGGCGTGCCGGCAGGCTAGAAAATCCTTGACAAGTCCCGAGCACGATGATAGAATGTGACCGTATACTTGCCCTGTACCTAGCCACTGGAGAGCCAATATGTTGGGAGGACATCGTCGAAGACGCGGCAGGGGGCGAGGAAGGTCGATACGCGGGTTCCTCGAACCGTGCCTCCTGTTGGTGCTCCGCAGCGGCGCGGGCCACGGGTACGAGCTCAAGGGTGAGCTGGAGCCGTTCGGACTGGGCGAGGTCAACCCCAGCCTGATCTACCGTGCCCTGCGCGACATGGAAGACGACGAGCTGGTCGAGTCCGAGTGGGATACCGAGACAACGGCTGGGCCGGCGCGCCGCGTCTACCGCCTCACGGCGGCAGGGCGCGCCCGGCTGCACCAATGGGCCGACGACCTGCGCGCGACAGACCGCATGCTGCACCACTTTCTCGAGTCGGTCGAGGAACCTCAGGAGGGGGGCAAGGCGTGAGCCCTGAGATCGCCGGTCGGGGCAGCGATGCCCAACGGACCTGCGACCACAGAGGTCTCCCCTTGCCACACGCGTCTCCACCTCCCGCGTGCGGCGCCTCCTCCGGGCGATTCCGCGCGCCGCACACCGCGCCACGCCACCCGGCGACGTGCCCCTCCTCGTGGCGAGGAGCGCACCTCTTGCTTGCGATCTGTGCCTGCCTGTTCCTTGCAGGCGCCTGCCGCTCGACGACCACGCCCGCCCTGGCGCCGACTGCCACTCCACCTTCGACCCCGGTCGCAGCGCTGCCCAGTCCGACGCCCTCTCCGACGCCGATCCCGCCCGGCGCACCGCAGTCTCTGACCGTCTGGGTCACCGAGCTCGTTTCGCCGCTCGAGGACGACGGGCGCGCCCGCATCTTTGAACAGCAGATCCTGGCTTTCGAGGCCACACACCCCGGACTGACGATCGACGTCCACCGCAAAAAACCGGAGGGCAAGGGGGGGCTCGAGGACTTTTTGGCGACAGCTAGCGCTGCCGCCCCCGGCGTCGTGCCCGACCTGATCATGATCGATGCAGGGCGCCTCCCTGCGCTGGCGCAGCAGGGCCTCGCCGTGCCCTTGGGGGGACTCCTGGACGACGCACTGATCGACGACATGTACCCCTTTGCGATCCAGGCAGGGAGCATCGATGGCGAGTTGATCGGCCTGCCTTTCGAGACCAGCATCGAGCACGCGCTGTACAACATGTCCAAGATCGCCGTCCCGCCCGTATCGTGGACCGAGGTCTTTTCGAGCGGAGCGACGTACGTCTTTCCCACGCTGGGGCAGGATGGCCTCGTCAACGACGCGTTCCTGATCCAGTACCTGTCGACGGGCGGGGAACTGCTCGACAGCAACGGCGACCCAGCACTGGACCAGCAGGCGCTGAGCGACGTGCTCACCTTTTACCGGACCGGGATCGAGGTCGGCGCGATCCTGACCGACGTCCTGACCTATGACACGGTGCGCAGCGGGTGGCGCAAGTACCTGCAGGCCGAAGTCGTGATGACCAACATGACCTCTGACCTGTACCTCGAGGGACGCGGCTTGCTCAAGGTCAGCAAGGCGACGTGGATCCCGACACACAATGGGCAGCCCCCGGTCACACTCGCACGGGGCAGCGCGTGGGTGTTGACCACGCGCGACCCCAACCGTATGCCGCTTGCGCTCCAGCTGCTCAGCTGGCTCGTCAACCCGAACAACGTCGCGACGTGGAGCCTCGCTGCCGACCGCCTGCCCACGCGCCGCGCCGCCTTTGAGCAGATGCCCAGGGACGACGCCGAGTACGTCCAGTTCGTCCACGCGCAGCTCGAATACGCGATCCCCTATCCCACCTCCGAAGCGCACGCCCGCATCTACCGCGCCATGCAGGACGCCGTCGACGACGTGCTGCGCGCTGGTCGACCTCCGGACGTCGCCGCTGCCGACGTGCTCGCCCAGGTCGGGCAGGGGTCGGAGCCGTGACGGTGCACGCGCACGCCATGCGCCTGATCCGCGCCGCGCTGGCGGCGGTCGATCCTGCGCGCGCCGTACACAACGCGGTGCGGCGCGCGGGCGACACGCTCCACGTGGGTACACGACGCTACGATCTGGGCGCGTACGAGCGCGTCTATGTCGTCGGCGCCGGCAAGGCGGGCGCGCCCATGGCCCAGGCGCTGTCCGAGGTGCTCGGCGATGCGCTGCATGCGGGCTGGGTCAACGTCAAGCACGGGCACGTGACCAACGCCGCCCTCCCCCCGGCGATCGCGATCCACGAGGCAGGACACCCGATCCCCGACGAAGCGGGGCGCGCGGGCGCGGTCGAGGTCCTCCGCCTGGCAACCCAGGCGACCGCACGTGACCTCGTCTTCTGCCTCATCTCGGGGGGTGGGTCCGCGCTCCTGCCGCTGCCCGTCGACGGGATCGCGCTCGCCGACCTGCAGGCGATGACCGACGCGCTCTTGCGCTGCGGGGCTACGATCATCGAGATCAATGCCGTGCGCAAGCACTGCTCGCAGATCAAGGGGGGACAGCTGGCGCGCGCCGCGCACCCGGCGACCGTGGTCGCCCTGCTGCTCTCCGACGTAGTCGGCAACCCGCTCGACGCGATCGCCTCCGGACCAACGGTGCCCGACCCGACCACCTATGCCCAGGCCCAGGCTGTGATCGACAAGTACGGCATCGGCGACCAGGTCCCGCCTGCCATCCGCCGCCACCTGGCTGCGGGCGTGCGCGGCGACGTGCCCGAGACCCCCAAGGAGGGCGATCCAGCCTTCGAGCGGGTGCAGGTCGCCGTGATCGGCAGCAACGCGATCGCCGCACAGGCGGCGCGATCGGAGGCGGAGGCGATGGGCTATCACACCGCGCTCCTCTCCACCTACGTAGAGGGCGAGGCGCGCGAGGTGGCGCGTGTGTTCGCCGCGATCGCCAAGTCGCTGCGCGCGGAGGGTTGGCCCCTCCCCAGGCCCGCCTGCGCGATCGCGGGGGGCGAGACCACCGTCACCGTGACGGGCGCGGGCAAGGGAGGGCGCAACCAAGAGTTGGCCCTGGCAGCCGCCCTCGCCCTCGACGGGTGGCACGGGACCACCGTCGTCACCCTGGCGACAGACGGCAACGACGGGCCAACCGACGCCGCCGGCGCGATCGTCGACGGCACGACCGTCGCCCGTGCGCGGGAACTGGGACTACCGGCTGCCGATCACCTGGCGCGCAACGACGCCTATCCCTTCTTTGACCGCCTGGGCGACCTGATCCGCACCGGTCCGACCAACACCAACGTCAACGACCTGACCTTCATCCTCGTCCCCTAGCGAGCGGAACAGCAGCCTGCCACGAACCGCCCGACTGCGCGCCAGTATCCTTCCCCCTGTGCGGTCATCCGGGACCCGCCTGGCACGACATCGCCTCCATCGTCGCGTGTCTCCCCGGCGCGGCAGCCATCTCGGTTAGACCGTCGTGACAGGCAGCCACCCAGGATGGGAGAGCGAGAGCCCCTACCCTTACGGAGCGCTCGCCGCCTGTGTGGGTGTTGCGGTCAGGACCAGCGTCGACGTGAGTGTAGGTGTGAGCGCGGGTGTAGGCAGGGAGGGAGACGTCGCCCGGGGCGCAGCCGTCGCCGTGGGCGCAGACGTCGCCGTGGGCGCAGCCGTCGCCAGGGGCGCAGACGTCGCCGTTGAGGTGGATGTCACGACCGGAAAGGGCGTGGTCTGGACACGCGTGCGCGCCGAACCGGGCGCAGGCGTGCTGGTCCAGGTGGGGGTAAAGGTCGGGCGCAGCGTGGGGACGCTCGTCAGCAGGAGCGGCGCCGTGGGCTCTGCGCGCGGCGCCAGGACGTACGCGTACAGCAGCCCGCCCGCTGCGCCATAGAGGAGGACGTTGATGCAGGCAAGGACGGTCAGGATGACCGTCCATTGCCTACGCGGAAGGTCGAGCAAGCGCTCGACGACGCGCTCAATCCAGCGCACCACCGTTCACATCGCTAGCTCTGCCCCAGGTTGGCGATTTGGCGCAGCACGCCTAGGAGCGAGAGGCCGACCGTCATCGCCTCCCCTGGCGAGACCTTTTTCACGGCGTCTGCCTCGCCCGCCTCCTCGGCAGCGATCTGTGACTCGTTGGCCTTGATGTACAGGAACGCCGCCGCGACGCCGATCAGCGCACCGGCGATGCCGCCCCCGATCAGCAGCCTTTGTCTTGTCTTCATGCTCATCATCCTCCATCACGCGGGATCCGGTCGTGCAACCGCCCCCATTATACCGGATCGGCCATGGATCTGGCAAGCGCTCTTGCGTTTGAGATCCCGTCATCAGCAAGCGGGGCAGGCTCTTGGGCACGGGCAGGACCAACCGTTCGTGGTCACCGCCTCAGCGGCGCTCTATGGTCAGCGGCGCCGATAGCCGCGCGAGCCCCCAACGTGTGTGGCGGCGACCATGAGCGCCCATCCCGCTTGGGCCTCGCGGGTCTTTCCCGCGCCTGCCCTACAGGTTCCAGCCGGGCAGCATGGCCCGGTTGGCCTGCAGCAGCGCCTTGAACATCTCCCACGCCCGGTCGACCGGGATGTGGCAGAGTGGGTCGAGCAGCAGCGCCTGGAACGCCAGGTCGACGTCCCTGTCGACCGCCGCCTCGAGCGTCATCTGCTGCACCTCGGCGACCCGGCAGACCAGGCTGAGCACGGCGTCGGGCAGCGGCGTAGGCACCACCGGCGAGACGCTGTCCAGCCGGAACTGCGCGTTGGTCTCGACCACCGCACCCAGCGGCAGTCCCGGGATCTGCCCGCGGTTCGGGAGGTTGACGTTGGTATCGAGCGGGGCGATCCCGCGCAGCGCCAATAGCTGCGCAACCGCCTCCTCGTCCGACCCGCGCAGGACCAGCCCCTCTGGCCTTTCGCGCGGCGGCGCCTCGACGCTCGGTCGCCACGTGCCCAACCGGTAGCTGGACGGGGTCAGGATCACGCCGTAGCGGTGGAGGTTGGCCTCCGAGACAAGATACCACGGCACGAACTCGGCGAGGTGCCGGTCGCCCGCCGCGCCCAGCGCGCCAAAGCGCCGGAAAAAGTCATAGGCGATCATGCCCTTGGACTGAAACCAGTTCCCGATCGCCATCTGCTCGCGCGCCCACGCGCTCTGGTCGGCCCAGAACCCGTCCGCGCTGATGTGCCGCTCCACGATGGGATAGAGGTCGAGCCCGTGCCAGCGCGCCGCAGTGGCAAAGGTAAAGTGGTTCACGCCTGCTACGTCGGTCGCGATCTCGCGCCGATCGGGCACAGGGACGTCGTACGCCTCCGCGACCAGCCGCGCCAGCCGGTGCTGGGTGCCAAACACCTCGTGGCAGCAGCCAAAGGCCTTGATCTCGGGCTCGGCGGCATAGAACGCCGCCGTACAGAGTGTCATGGGATTGGTATAGTTGATCACCCAGGCATCGGGGCAATGGTCCATGATCTGGTGTGCATAGTCGAGGTAGATCGGCACGGCGCGCAGCGCGCGGCTGATCCCGCCCGGTCCGGTCGTATCGCCCACCGTCTGCAGGATGCCGTACTGGGCAGGGATGTCCAGGTCGTTCGCAAACATCTGCATGGGCCCGGGCAGGATCGACAGGAAGACGAAATCGGCCCCCGCGAGGGCCTCCGCCGATGTGCGGCAGGCGTGCACGTCGAACGTCGTCGCCGCATCGGGATGGCTGTAGATCTGGGCGGCGAGCGCTACGTTCCGCTCCGCAGCGGGATAGTCAATGTCGTACAGCGCGATCTCGCCCGCCAGGTGCGGGCACAACGCCAGGTCGGTCATGACGTGCCTGGCCCAGTTGCGGCTCCCGCCGCCGATGTACGCGATCTTGATCTGCTCCGCCATGTCTCTCCCTCCAGCGGTGGATGCGCCCGATTGTGAGGCCCATTGTACCACGCGGCGCCGGGAATCGAAAACTATCGCCCGGTTCATCTGCCGTGCGCTGCATCGCGCTGCCACGAGCGTAGCGCCACGCCGACCGCATGCAGATCGGGCTCTGCCCCGCTATGCCGACCGAGGCTCACCCTCATCCGGTCGACTCGCCGCCCTCCGGGCGCACGAACAGCAAGCCGAGCACGAGGGCGTACAGCATCTCGTCGACCAGGATCTCCAGGCTGTGAACGACGCGAAGCTGCCACGGGAACCAGTACGTCGTCGCCATAGAGAAACCGCCCACGAACACGAACAGCGCGAGTCCCAGCGACAGGATCAACGCAGTTCGCCCCCTGCCCCACAACAGGATCGGCGGCAGGGAGACCAGGCAGAACCCGGCGCTGCGCAGTAGCTGCACCGGGATGATGACCCACAGCGGTGGCAGGGCTAGCTCGAACTGCCCCTGCTCATAGTACGCGCCGACGATCGGCTCGACCATGACGCCAAAGACAAAATAGATCACCGGGAAGGCGATCAGCGCGATCGCTAGCCGCCACGCCCATCCCGAGGGCGACCAGGTCGACAGGCGCAACCTGGCGCGCGACTCCTTTGCAGGCAGCTTGAACAAGGCAGCGACGACCGCCGCCTGTCCCATGGCAGGCAGGAGCAAGCTCAACGCAGTGTACAGCATGGACGAAGCACCCGACGTGGCGGAGAACGTGGAATAGATCGCGCCTTCCACTACGTTGTTGATCGCATAAGCCACCCACATCATCAGGCTGAGGCTCAGCCAGCGGACGGTGAATGAGCCGCATAGACCGCGCGCCAGCAAAGCCAGCGCCAGGCCAAACAGCAGGCTCCCCAGTGCAAAGGCCAAGCCGATCGTCTCCGCATCCACGCCGTCCGGCAGCGCTGGCGCCTCGAGCCCCAACAGCGGCAGCAGCATCCCGCTGACCGTCAGCCCGATCATGAACGCAGCGCTGGCAAGCGGCAGCTTCCACACATACCCCAGGAACCGTTTCATCGTGTCCTCTCCTCTCTCGGCGTGAGCGTCCCTCACCTGGTCCCGATTCCACGCGGGAGTCGGCTCACCGTCCAGCGGCGCCTGCCGTGCGCTGCATCGCCCCGCGCGGGAGCCCGCGAGGTGTTCGCGCCTCCTCCTCGTACGCCAGCTTGACACGGGCGCCGCGGCGCGCTATAACACCCCTGTGCCTTGACAGACGCGGCATTCGTGGACCAGCGAGGAGGCAGGCGCCGTGCAGCAAGTTACCCGAGGCGACGACGAGAGCGCCCAATTCGCGTTCGACCCCGAACACAGCGTACTGGAGCGCGACCCCGACCGGTTGGCGCGCTACGTCCACATGTTGGAAGAGGCCCTGGGCGATGGCGCGCGCGTGGTGGGGCTGCTCGAGATCGGCTCCTATGCCAAGGGCGAAGCCGTCCCCTCGTCCGACGTCGACACCCGCGCCTACGTCACCGCGCCCGACGCCTACCTGTTCAACGACTTTGGCGGGCTGGACCAGCCACAGCTGGAGGCTTTCCTCGCCGCGTGCGGCGCGCTCCCGCGCCGCGAACGGAGCTGGGCCGAGTTCAACGACCCGGTCCGCGCGTGCATCTCCGCCGTGCTGTCGTGCGCGGTCGAGTTCGGCTATGTCGACGCGCGCTATGCCGCGTTCGAGTTCAGCCGTCTCGACCGGGCGTTCTCGGTCGAGCACACTCTCCTCTTCCAGAGCAACGTCCTCTACGACCCCGACGGCTTCCTGCGCGGGTGGCGCGATCGCCTGCGCGGCGCGATCTATGCCCCGCTGGTCGACGCCTACCGCGAGCAGTACCTCGACCGCCCGTACCGGCGGGTGTACGATGGGTTGGCAGCCAGCGAGTGGGACGACGACAAGCTCGCCCAGAGCGAGCAGGTCATCTGGGTTCAACGCGCCGTGCGCTGCCTGCGCAACGCCGTCGCGTCCAAGACCTACGCCGTGGGCGGGACCTTTTGCTACAAAAAGGACGACGTCCTCGCCTTCTATGCGCGCCACCTGCCGCCCGACTTGCCCTTCGTGCAGCAGGTCTATGCCTGGAAGACCGACCCCGCACAGCGGCAGGCGCTGGTCCGCGCCTTCCGCCAGGACAGCGAAGCGTGCTTCCGCCTCTTCCGCTCGCACATGCCCCAGCTCGAAGCGGTCGTGGCGCGGGTCAAAGCGCTCCCGGCGGGCGCGCTCGCCGGCGAGGTCTACGCCGCCTGACCCGTCACTGGTCGACGACCGACCCGTCGACGTGCAGTCGCGTGCGCACCTCACGCTTGCGGTACGGGTAGCGTTCCGCCGCGTCCTCTGCCAGCTCGATCCCGATCCCGGGCGCGTCGGGGATGATCAGGAAACCGTCCTCCACGCGCAGCGGCGAGCGCACGATCTCGGACTTGGGCGGCTCCAGCTCGCCCCGCGGGTACTCTTGCAGGGCAAAGTTGGGGATGCACGCCGCGAGCTGCAGACACGCCGCCGTGCTGACCGGGCTCAGCGGGTTGTGGGGCACCACGTCGACGTGGTGCGCTTCCGCCAGCGCCGCGATCTTTTTGGCGTGTGTCAGCCCGCCCGCCATGCATACGTCGGGCCGCACGTACTGCACGGCGCCCCGCTGCAGCAGCATCTCGAACTCCCAGATCGTGTGCAGCCGCTCGCCCGTGGCGATCGGGATGTGGATCTGCTCAGCAACGGCTGCCATGGCGTCCATGCTGTCGGGCCGGATCGGGTCCTCGTAAAAGAAGGGATGGTAGGGCTCGATCCCGCGCGCCAGGACGATCGCCTCGTGCGGCGTCAGGCGGCGGTGGATCTCGATGCACAGGTCCACCTCGTCGCCAACCGCTTCGCGGTAGCGGCGCACGGTGTCGATCGCGTCGCGCATCTTGCCGACGTGCGTCTCGAAATAGGGCGCCCCGCGCGACTCGTCGAGAAAGGGCGTCAGGTGCCCCACCGCGGTAAAGCCCATCTCCTTGGCGCGCACGCAGCCCTCGATCAGCTGCTCCTTGGTGCTGCCAAAGACGTGATAGTAGACGCGCGCCTTGTCGCGGCACCTGCCCCCCATCAGCTGGTAGCAGGGCACGCCGTAGTGCTTGCCGGCGATGTCCCACAGGGCGATGTCGATCGCGCTCAGCGCGCCCATAATCGCCGCCCCCCGGAAATGCGACCACCGGTACAGGTACTGCCAGTGGTGCTCGATCCGCAGCGGGTCCTGCCCGATCAGATAGTCCTTCCACTTTTCGACCACGACCGCCGAGGGCTCGAGATAGCCCCACGCCCCCGACTCGCCGAGCCCCGTGATCCCGGCGTCGGTATGCACCTGCACGAATAGGTAGCGGTCTATGAATAGCGTGTCGATGCCCGTGATCTTCATCTCTCTCTTCCTCCCCGCAGCTGGCGGACCGCCTGCGCCAGGCGGTGGGCGACGTTCTCTACCGTCTGCAAGCCGACCTGATCCGACTCGGCGCGCCCGGCGACCGCTGCTCCCGAGTGGCTGTAGCGCGGGCCATCGGCGATGGCGTACATGTCCTGCTGCAAAAAGTAGGTGTGCATGGCCTGCAGCGTCAGCTCTTGCCCGCCGTTGCGGAACCCACCGCAGGCGATGCCCGCGCCGACCTTGCCCGTCAGCGCAAAGCGCCCTCCGGTGCGAAAGAGGACCGTGCGGTCCATCATGACCTTGAGCTGCCCCGTGACCAACCCCATGTACACCGGAGAGGCCAAGAGCAAGCCATCACAAGCCTGGATCGCGTCCACCACCTCGGCCATACCGTCCTCTTGCGAACACACGCCTTCCGCGCGACAGTCAAAACAGCCTTTGCACGGGCGGATGTCCCGCCCCGCCAGCGCAATGTACGCCGTCTCGATCCCGTCTCCCTCGATCACGCGCAGCGCGTGCCGCAGCGCGTACGCCGTGTTGCCGTCGGCGTGGGGGCTCCCGTTGATGCCCAGGACCTGCATGCTACGTCCCTCCGTGTCCACTCGTCTCGTCATCGATCTCTGCTGTTCCCCACCCGCCGCCGCCTGGGGTCTCGACGATCAGTCGGTCGCCGGCGAGGACGTCGATCGTCGCCTTGCTGCCCAGGCGCGTCTGCGCGCCATCCCGCACCAGGCGGTTCGCGCCCGGTTGGCCCGCCTCTCCGCCGTGCAGGCCATAGGGCCCCGTCGCCCGGCGCTCGCTGTTGATCGTCACCGTCGCGGGCGCCAGGAAGGCGTACTCGCGCAGGATCCCGTCGCCGCCGCGGTAGAGGCCCGCGCCGCCCGAGCCCTCGCGCAGCGTGTACGACAGGATGCGCACCGGCAGGTCCTGCTCCAGCGCCTCGACCGGCGTGTTGCGCGTGTTGGTCATGTGGCTGTGCCGCCCGCTGATCCCGTCGCCTGCCGGTCCGGCGCCATGCCCGCCGCCGATCGTCTCATAGAACACGAACGGCTTTCCGTCGACGCGCCCGCCCAGCGTGACGTTGTTCATCGTCCCCTGGCTGGCTGCCGGGATGCGGTCGGGCAGCACCTGGACCAGGGCCCCGAGCACGACGTCGACGATCCGCTGGCTGGTCTCGACGTTGCCTGCCGCGACGGCAGCGGGGAAATCGGGCGAGAGCACGCTGTGCGGCGGCACGATCACGGTCACCGGTTCGAAGCAACCGTGGTTGACCGGCACCTCGTCCGCCGCCAAGAGGCGGATGCAGTACCACGTCGCCGAGCGGACGACCGCCTCGACGGCGTTCAGGTTGCCCATGACCTGCGGCGCGCTGCCGTGGAAATCGACCGTCATGTGCCCCCCGTCGACCGTGATCGTGCACCGGATCGGGATCCGCTCGGTGCGCTGCCCATCCCCCTCCAGCGCATCCTGATAGCTGTACGTCCCGGCGGGGATGCGGGCGATCGCCGCCTCGACCATGCGCCGCGACGTCTCCATCAACGCCCCGGCGTGCGCCTGGACGCGCGCCTCGCCGTGTGCGTCGACCAGCGCCCGCATGCGCGCCGCCCCGAGGCGCTGCGCGGCGAGCTGCGCTTCCAGGTCGCCGCGCCGTTCGTCCGGGGCGCGGCTGTTGGCGGCGATCAGGGCGAGCACCGCCTCGTTGCGCCTCCCCCGGTCGACCAGCCGCAGCGGGGGGATGATGAGCCCCTCCTGGTACAGCTCGGTGCTCAGCGGGAGCGATCCGGGCGCCATCCCGCCGACGTCGGCGTGGTGGGCGCGGCTGGCGACGTAAAAGCGCGCCATCTCGCCCACGAACACGGGCGAGACCATCGTCACGTCGGGCAGGTGCGTGCCGCCGTGGTACGGGTCGTTGAGCAGCACCACGTCGCCTGGCGCCAGCGCCTCGCCCGCCCCACGGCGCGCGGACGCGATCGCCGCCGCCACAGAGGCGGGCATGCTGCCCAGGTGGACAGGGATGTGCGCCGCCTGCGCCACCATGCGCGCCTCGGCGTCGAATACGGCGCAGCTATAGTCGAGCCGCTCCTTAATGTTGGGGCTAAAGCTTGCGCGCTGCAGGGCGACGCCCATCTCTTCGGCGACGGAGGCAAAGAGGCTGCGAAAGACGGCGAGGCTGATCGGGTCTACCGTCATCGGCGCTCCCCCTTCTCGGGCAGGGCGCCCGCACGTTCCAGCACCAGGTTGCGGTACCCGTCCACCCGCGCTGACCAACCGGGCGGCAGGTACACGGTGCTGTCCATCTGGAACACCAGCGCCGGTCCCGCCAAGCGCCCTCCCGGCGGCAGCCGTTCCCGCGCGTAGCGATCGGCCTCGCGCTCGCCGCCCGCGCACACAACGCGCCCCACGCCGAAGTGCGCCGGGTGTCCCGGGCCTGCGTCCTGCGGGACCACGGGCTCCGCCTCCAGGTGCGGCTTGGGGATCAGGCCCGTAGCCTGGAGGCGTAGGTTGACCACCTCGACCGGGCGCTCGCGCATGGCGTGCCCGTACGCGCGCGCGTGCGCATCGTGAAAGGCGGTCGCCACGCCCTCGCCAAACGGGATCGTCAGCTCGTGCGACTGGCCCCGGTAGCGCGCGTCGACCAGGGGCGCGAATGCCATTGCCTGCTCGGCGATCCCTTCCTGGGCGAGATCGGCGCGCGCCAGCGCCGTCATCTCGTCCACCTGCGCGCGCAGCGCCGCCTCGAGCTCCGGCGAGACGACCTCCAGCACAGCGCGGCTGCGTTCCAGGACCACGTCCGCCATGAGCAGGCCCAGGGCGCACAGCACCCCCGGGTAGCGCGGCACCAGCACGCGGGGAATGCCCAGCCCCGCCGCGACCTCGCACGCGTGCAGCGGGCCCGCGCCGCCAAAGGCGACCAACGTAAAGCCGCGTGGGTCGTGTCCGCGCGCCACGGAGACGCGTCGCAGGGCGCGGTCGATGTTGACGTTCGCCACCTCGACGATCCCGAGCGCCGCCTCCTGGACCCCGATCCCGAGCGCCCGTGCCAAGCCAGCGCCCATCGCCGCCCGTGCGCGCGCCGGATAGAGCGGCATCGCGCCGCCCAGGAAACGATCCCGGTCGAGCCGACCGAGGAGCGCGTTGGCGTCGGTTACCGTCACCTCTTTGCCGCCCGCGCCGTAGACGATCGGGCCCGGGTCGGCGCCCGCGCTCTCGGGACCGACCCGCAGCACCCCGCCCGCGTCGAGGCGCGCGATCGACCCGCCCCCTGCCCCGATCGTCTCGATGTCGAGCATGCGGGTGCGCAGCGGCAAGCCATCGATCGCAGACTCGGCGCGGCGCACCAGCTGCCCAGGGCAGAGCGCCACATCGGTCGACGTGCCGCCCATGTCGATCGTGATCGCCCGATCGTACCCCGCCAGCTGGGCCAGGGCGAAACCGCCGATCGCGCCGGCTGCCGGGCCGCTCAGCGCCGTGTGTACGGCGCTGCGGCGCGCGCGGAGCGCGCCCATCACGCCCCCATCCGATTTCATGATCCGCAGCCCACAGACCGCCGGGAGCTGGTCCGCCAGGCGCTGCACGTATTGGCCGATCACCGGACGGACATACGCCTCCAGCGCAACCGTGCTCGCGCGCTCGTATTCGCGGAACTCGGGTAGTACCTCGCACGAAAGCGCGATCCGCTCCTCGTCCAGCAGGCGGCGCGCCAAGATCCTGTCGCGCACGGCGTGCTCGTGCGCCGGGTTCACATAGCTGTACAGCAGGCAGACGGCGACCGCCTCGATCCCCTCCGCCGCCATGTCGTCCAGCACGGCGTCGAGCGCCCGCATGTCGAGCGGCGTGCGCACCGCGCCGCTCGGATCGAGCCGTTCGGGCACCTCGTAGCACCACCGGCGGGGGATCAGCGGCGCCGGGAGCTGAGGTTGGAGGGCGTAGAGCTCGGGTCGGTCCTGGCGCCCGATAGCGAGGATATCCCGGAAGCCCTGCGTGGCGATCAAGGCTGTGCGCGCGCCCTTGCGTTCCAGGATCGCGTTCGTCACGACCGTCGAGCCGTGCGAGATGCGCGCAATGCCGGCGAGCCCCGCAGGACAGAGTGCGGCGAGCCCGGCGAGCATGGCGCGCGCCGGATCGGCAGGCGTGCTCAGCACCTTGTGCACGTGCAGGCGCCCGTCCACGCTCGCACAAAAGTCGGTGAACGTGCCGCCAATGTCCACGCCAACCAGCATGCGCGACCCTCGGGGCGGCATTAGCCCTCGATCTCGGCGATCGCCTCTTCCGGCGTCTTGCCGCCATAGATCACGCTCAACAGCCCAGGCAAATAGTCGTCCATCATGCGCACCGCTGGGTAGATGGCGTTGCGCACCAACTCGCCCGACAGGGTCGCATGCTCAAAGTCGACGCTGCTCTTGTAGCGCACTTCGCCGTCGGCATAGTCCATCTCGAAATTGCCGATCCGCATGCCATAGTTGGCCCGGGTCAGGAACTCGGCTGCCTGCTGGCGCGCCGTCTGGGGTGCCTTGATCGGCGCATAGACATAGAACACGAACTGCTCGATGTCGACGTAGACCCGGGCGTAGCACTGCAGCTGTCCATTCGTGCCCGAAAACCCGACGCGGTAGACGTACTGGTCGTCCAGCCGCTGCGGGTACCACTCGTCCTCTTCCAGGAACTGCCCCACCGTCTCGAACCCGCGCAAACCGTTGCTGCCCTGTTCGCTCACTGCACTCCTCCTACCCACCATCGTGTGGCGTGGACTAGATGCCGCATCGCCCCATCCCTGTGAGAGGCAGCACGGCTTCCCGGGAGCTGCATTCCTGTTGGCTACCCCACTGCCCCGCACAACAGGTGCACCCCCGGATTCCCCGCATGGTATACTCGATCCAGGTGATTGGCAAATGCCAGGCCCTGGCATTGCCCGCAGACCCGTTTCCGTGTAGAATGGTCCGCATGCCGAACCTACCCGCAGCCCGCCAGGAACCGCGGGCGGAAAGGAGCGCCGAGATGACCCAGGATCCCAAAGAGCTCTTTGAGCAGTTGTGCGCCTACGTCGAGCAGACCGCCGAGCGCAAGCACGTGCCGGGCGTCGCCGTGGGCGTCCTGTACGAGGACCAGACCTACACCGCCGGGTGTGGCGTGACCAACGTCGACCATCCCCTTCCCGTCACCGCCGAGACGCTGTTCCAGATCGGGTCGATCAGCAAGACGTTCACCTGCCTGGCGGTCATGCGCCTCGTCGAGGCGAACAAGCTCGACCTGCACGCCCCGCTCCGCACCTACATCCCCGACTTTCAGGTCGCCGACGAGGACGCATCCGCCCAGGCGACGCTCTGGCACCTGCTGACTCATATGGGCGGCTGGGAGGGCGACGTCTTTGAGGACACGGGCGCGGGCGACGACGCCATGGCCAAGTATGTGAGCGTGATGGCTGACGTCGAGCAGCTTGCCCCGATCGGCACGGTCTGGTCCTACAACAACGCCGGCTTTAACCTCGCCGGTCGCGTGATCGAGCTCGTGACCGGCAAGCGCTTCGAAGAGGCTATGCACGAGTTGGTCTTTGACCCGCTCGGCTTGGACCGCTGCTTCTACGACCCAGGTGACCTGATCACCTACCGCTTTGCCGTGGGCCACGGGGGAGAGGGCGCGGCGGTCAGCGTGCTGCGCCCTTGGCCCCTGCCTCGCGCGGCGTACCCGGCGGGCGGCATCACCTGCGACGTGGGACAACTCCTCCGCTACGCCCGCTTCCAGATGGGCGATGGAACAGCAGGCAGCGCAGGTGAGGAGGCACCGGTGCACGTGCTGCAGCCCGAGACGATGGCCCACATGCACGCCCCACAGGCGAGCCGGTGGGGCGAGACGGAGCAGATCGCGCTGTCGTGGTTTGCCGACGACGTGAGCGGCGTGCGGCAGCTGTCACACGGGGGCGGGACCACGGGCCAGATCTCGCTTCTGATCCTTCTCCCTGCGCGCCGGTTCGCCTTGGCAGTCTTGACGAATGCCAATGCAGGCGGCGACGTCACCGGCGACGTGCGCCGCTGGGCGCTCAAGCACTACCTCGGCTTGGAGGAATCGGAGCCGAAGCCGATCGAGGCCTCCGAGGAGGAGCTGGCGCAGTACGCGGGCTTGTACACGCGCCCCTTTGCCGAGGTCGAGCTCGGCATGCTCAACGGGCAGCTCGTCGCCCAGATGATCTACAAGCGCGGCTTCCCGTCGCAAGACCAACCTCCGCCCCCGCCGCCCCCGCCCGCGGCGCTGGGACTCTGGGACAAGGACCGGCTGCTGGTCGTCCGCGGGGCGGGCAAGGGCGGGCGCGCAGAGGCGATCCGGACCGCCGACGGCGCGATTGGCTGGCTGCGCTTTGGCCGGATCTATCGCCGGGTCGGTGATTGACAAATTCACTTAACAATAGTAAGATACGGTCCTACCGACAAGACCGGTTGGCAACGGAGGAAGGACCGTGCGATTGTCCACGTTGGGACGATACGCGCTGCGTGCGATGGTCGATCTGGCGGCACACCAGGGACAAGGCCCTATCCTGCGACGGGACATCGCGCGCCGCCAAGAGATCTCGAGCCCTTACCTGGCGCAGCTGTTGGGCAAGCTCAGGCACGCGGGGCTGGTAGAGAGCGTGCCCGGACCGGGCGGCGGCTACACCTTGGCCCGCCGCCCGAGCGAGATCAGCGCTGGGGACGTCTTGCGCGCGGTGGGGGAGTCGTTGAGCGTCGTTCACTGCGTGGATGCCGCGCCCGACGAGACCTGTCCACGCGCCGACGTCTGCGCCACACATCCTTTGTGGGTGCGCCTCTCGCAAGCCATCCACACTGCGCTCGACGCAACGACGCTCGACCAGCTCTACACCGAAGCAGACCAGGGACGGCGCGCACGACGCGAACACGCGGCGGAGCCTGGGAGCCGCACACACGTGGAGGAACCAGCATGACGGACCAGTTCGCCGGCTTTGACACCCGCGCCCTGCACGCCGGGCACACCCCGGACGCCGAGACCGGGGCGCGCGCCGTCCCGATCTGGCAGACGACCAGCTATGTCTTTCAGGACACGGCGCACGCTGCGCGGCTCTTTGCGCTCGAAGAACCGGGCAACATCTATACCCGGATCATGAACCCCACGACCGACGTGCTGGAGCAGCGCGTCGCTGCCTTGGAGGGGGGCGTCGCCGGACTGGCCTTTGCCAGCGGCATGGCTGCCATCTCGGCAGCCATGCTCACCCTGTGCGCTGAGGGAGACGAGATCGTGGCTTCGACCCGCCTCTACGGGGGGACGGTGACTCTGTTCGCCAGCACACTCCCCCGCATGGGCGTGCGCACCATCTGGGTCGAGAGCGACGATCCGGCTGCCTTTGGCGCAGCGGTCACCGACCGCACCAAGGCGATCTATGTGGAGACGATCGGCAATCCCAAGCTCACGGTCCCCGACCTGGCGCAGATCGCGGCGGTCGCGCACGCGCACGGGCTGCCGCTCGTCGTCGACAACACCACCGCCTCGCCCGCCCTCTGCCGACCGGTGGAGCACGGGGCGGACATTGTGGTGCACAGCCTGACCAAGTACCTCGGCGGACACGGAAACTCGATCGGCGGGATCATCGTCGACGGGGGGCGTTTCCCGTGGGACAGCGGGCGCTTTGCCGAGTTCGTGGACCCCGATCCCAGCTACCACGGCTTGCCCTTCTACCAGACCTTTGGGGAGCGGACCTTTGCCACGCGCGTCCGGGTGCGCACCCTGCGCGACCTGGGCGCCTGTCTCAGCCCATTCAACGCCTTCCTGATCCTGCAGGGCATCGAGACGCTCAGCCTGCGCATGGCACGGCACTCGGAGAACGCGCTCGCCGTGGCGCGCTACTTGGAAAGGCATCCCAAGGTGGCGTGGGTGCTCTATCCGGGCCTGCCCAGCCACCCCAGCCACGACCTCGCGGCGCGCTACCTGCCCGACGGCGCGAGCGGGTTGGTCGGTTTTGGCGTGCGCGGGGGCTTGGAGGCGGGTCGCGCGTTCATCGAGGGCCTGGCCCTGTTCAGCCATCTCGCCAACATTGGCGACGCGCGCAGCCTGGCGATCCACCCCGCCTCGACCACGCACCAGCAGCTGGACGAGGACGAGCAGCGCGCGGCGGGCGTGACGCCCGACTTTGTCCGCCTCTCGGTCGGCATCGAGACCCTGGATGACATCCTGGCGGACCTCGACCGGGCCCTAGCAAAAGTCTAGCAGAGGAGAGAAATTGTCGATCGACGATCCCGTACCGGTTAGTGACGGCTCGCGCCTCGGCGGCGCGCAGAGCGTTGGCTTGGTCGAGCCACAGACCTGGACGTTCGAGTCCCCGCCGCTCGCGCTCGACTGCGGACGCACCCTCTCCCCCGTCACCCAGGCCTACGAGACCTACGGCACGTTGAGCCCAGCGCGCGACAACGCGATCCTGATCTTTCACGCCTTGTCGGGCGACGCGCACGTCGCCGGCTATCACACGCCGGAGGACCGCAAACCCGGTTGGTGGGACATCATGGTCGGTCCTGGCAAACCGTTCGACACGGACAGGTACATGGTGATCTGCGCCAACGTGATTGGCGGCTGTAAGGGTAGCACGGGCCCGGCGAGCATCTGTCCCGAAACGGGACGGCCCTACGGACTCGGCTTTCCGATCGTCACCCTGGGCGACATGGCGCGCGCCCAAAAGCGCCTGATCGAACACCTAGGCATCGAGCGCTTACTCGCCGTCTGCGGGGGCAGCATGGGCGGGATGTTGGCCCTAGACTGGGCAGTCCGCTATCCCGGGAGTACAGCCTCCGTGCTCGCGATCGCCACCTCGGCGCGCCTCAACGCGCAGGGCATCGCCTTCAACGAGGTCGGGCGGCAGGCGATCGTGGCGGATCCGAACTGGCATGGGGGCGACTACTATGGCAACGGGCCCGATGGCGCTCCCGCCGCTGGGTTGGCGATCGCGCGCATGATCGGGCACATCACCTACCTGTCCGAGGAGCAGATGCGCGCCAAGTTTGGGCGCCGCCTGCAGGATCGCGATGCCTTTGGCTTTGACTTTGGGACCGAGTTCCAGGTCGAGAGCTACCTGCGCTACCAGGGCAGCCGCTTCGTAGAGCGCTTTGACGCCAACTCGTACCTTTATATCACCAAGGCGATCGACTACTTTGACCTGGCAAACGGACACCGCTCCCTCGTCGAGGCCTTCGAAGCGGTGCGCGCCGAGTTCCTGGTCGTCTCCTTTAGCAGCGACTGGCTCTACCCCACTGCCGAAGCCAAAGAGATCGTCCAGGCGCTGCAAGCCAATGGCGTGTCGACGACGTTCTTCGAGATCGCCAACGCCTACGGGCACGACGCCTTTCTCCTGCCCAACGAGCAGTTCTCGGCGGCGGTGGAGAGCTTTTTGGCGCACGTGCAGCGACGGGAGCGCGCCAAGTCATGAGCAAGCAGCAGACCAAGCGACGGCTCGACTATGCCCTGATCGAGGCGATGGTCCCCGCCGGATCGCGCGTCCTCGACCTGGGCTGCGGCGATGGGCAGCTCCTGGCGGATCTGGCGGCGAACAAGGGCTGCCAGGGACGCGGGATCGAGATCAACGATCGCGCAGTCGTGGCGTGCATCCAGCGGGGCGTCGCCGTCTACCACGGCGATATGCTGGAGGGGATGGCCTTCTATCGCGACCACTCGTTCGACGTCGTGATCCTGAGCCAGACCCTGCAGCAGACAGCCGATCCGGTGCGCGTGATCAACGAGATGCTGCGCGTCGGCGAGACGGCGATCATCAGCTTTCCGAACTTTGGGCATTGGCAGGTCCGGCTGCAGCTCTTGCTGCGGGGGCGCATGCCGCGCAATGATCTGCTGCCCTACCAGTGGTATGACACGCCAAACGTACACCTCTGCACCGTGACCGATTTGCGCGAGCTGTGCGAGGCTCATGGCTTGACGCGGGTGCGCGAGATCTTTACGGTGCCGCCGTCGCGGCAGATCGGGCCCCTCGGGGCAAACTGGCGCGCGGGTTTGGCCATCTTTCAGATCAGGCGCACCTAGCCCAAGGAGACAACAATGATCGATCGTGCGCACAACGGATTCGACGAGCGCCAGTGGCGGATGGGACAGATGCGCGTGGTGCCAGGCCGTTGGCACAGCGAGGTCGACCAGATCGGCGACATCGTCAAGGACATCCTCGACTCGTACGACCACCATGGCGGGATCAACTATGCCGGGATCACCAATCTTCCCTCCCAGCAGCACATCATCAACATCACCCAGACCCTGCAGATGATCCTGTTTCCCGGCTACTTTGACGCCGGCGCCGTCGAGGAGGCAGCGCTGCCCTACGTGACCGGCGAGCGCGTCGCCTGGGTCTACAAGCATCTCAGCCAGGAGATCCAGCGCTGCATGTGCTTCGAGTGCGACCAGTGCGACGAGGTGCCCAAGTGCGCTGGCAAGGCCCAGGCGGCAGCGCTCGCGCTCCTGCACGCCATACCTACCATTCGCGCCCTGCTCCAGCTCGACGTCGAGGCTGCGGTCGCGGGAGATCCCGCCGCCAACAGCGCCAACGAGGTGATCCTCGCCTACCCCAGCGTGGCGGCGATCACGGTCTATCGCCTGGCGCACTTTTTGTACCAGCGCGAGGTCCCGCTCCTGCCCCGGATCATGACCGAGCACGTCCACCACCGCACCGGGATCGACATCCATCCGGGGGCGCAGATCGGGCAGTCGTTCTTTATCGACCACGGCACGGGCGTCGTGATCGGCGAGACTGCCGTCGTGGGCGACCGGGTCAAGATCTATCAGGGCGTGACCCTCGGCGCACTGAGCGTCAGCCGCGACATGCGCGGCCAAAAGCGACATCCGACGATCGAGGACGACGTGACGATCTATTCCGGCGCGACGATCCTCGGCGGAGAGACCGTGGTCGGGCACGACTCGGTCATCGGCGGCAGCGTGTGGCTCGTCACCTCAGTCCCCCCCTACTCCAAGGTCTACAACGCGCGCCAGCAGTCCGAGCCCATCGTCGCCCGCAACGGAGCCGAGTGAGCGCATCCTTGCCGTGCGCGCGTCGATCAGCGCAGCCCGGGCAAGCTTCCCGAAAACAAAGAGCGCCCCTCCGTTTGGAAGGGGCGCTCTGCTGTGGAGCGGGCTACGGGATTTGAACCCGTGACTTTCTCCTTGGCAAGGAGACGCTCTACCACTGAGCCAAGCCCGCATATTCGATGCCGCAGCCCAGACTCGAACTGGGGACTCCTTGATTTTCAGTCAAGTGCTCTACCAACTGAGCTACCGCGGCGGACCGTGTGCGATCGGTATTGTACACGAGGGGGGGGGATTTGTCAAATGTCATTCCGCGGCGGGGCGTCCTTCAGTTCTGGGGCGAGCTGTAGACGCGGTCCCAAGTCGAATCGAAGCGCCCACTGAGAATAGTAGAGCGCAGGGAG
>JAFGIE010000137.1 GCA_016929775.1 Anaerolineae bacterium | reverse complement strand
TGCACCTGTCTCGTGAGGTGCACCGCTTCCGTTCTGCTGGGTTGTAGCTTCAGCTCATCTGGGTTGCTCTATTCGCTGCGAAAGCCCGAGACGGGAGGCAATTGACCATTCCCCGTATGTGATGTATAATGCCTCCGGTCTGCGGCCCGACACAGCGTGCGCGCGACACGCTTGGATGTCGGCTGCCCACACAGAGAGGAGTCTGGCGATCGTGGCTTGGCTGAGTGAATGGTGGAACCAGGTGTCGGCGACCGTCGCCCAAGGCCTGAGCATAACCGCCCTGGGCATGGCGCTGGTCTTTTTCACCCTCGGCTTGGTGATCGTGGCGATGATCTTGCTCACCAAGCTCCCCTGGCTCCGCTCCCAAGAGCCCGCACAGGAACCGCAAGCCACAGAACCGGCTGAAGCCACACCCTCACCGGCAGGCTCCGCGCCCTCCCTACCCGAACCACCAGTCAGGACAGAGAGAGCGCCATCGCCCGCGCCTGCGGTGGAGCTGTCCCAGGTTGCCGCCATCGCTGTCGCGATCCTGCGCAGCCGTGGCGGCGCGCGCGCCCGCGTCCCACAGTCCGCCGGCGCACGGAGCGCCTGGAAGAGCTACGGACGCGCCCATCAGCTCGGCCTGTAGAGACCCCAACACGTCGGTGGACGCGTGCGCCCAGCCGCGCACGAGCGCCGGCTCCAGATAGATCCTGTATTGGAGGCCAATCGGTGGCAACGTACAAGCTCAACGTCAACGGCCAGGAGTACCAGGTCGAGATCGACAACCTCAATGCATCTCCCATCCGGGTCGTCGTCAATGGCAAGCCCTTCCAAGTCACCGTGGCTGAGCCTAGCGGGGCACCTCGGTCCACGCCTAGTGAACCTCAGCCCGAGCTAGAGGAGATCTATGTTCCGACCGTCGCCACGACCTTTGTCGAGACGATCGTGGACGTGGCAGACGTGCCAGAGGCAGCAACTCCGGCTCCGTCGAAGTCGGGTGCGGGCCACCACGTCACTGCCCCAATGCCCGGCAAAGTCCTGGACATTGTCGCCGCCGTCGGCGCCAAGGTCAAGCAAGGAGATACGCTCTGCAATCTGGAAGCCATGAAGATGAAGAGTCCCATCCGCTCCACCGCACATGGGACGATCGTCCGGGTCGCCGTGAACGAGGGACAGAACGTGAGCTTTGGCGACGTCCTGTTCACCCTCCAGTAGAAGGGAAACCAGCAGTGGATTGGACAGCGCTGCTCCACGAACTGACGGCGGGCCTTGTCTCCCTCGGGACCGAACCTGGACGCATCCTGATGATGGTCATCGGCGGCGTCCTGATCTACCTGGCGATCGCCAAGGACTATGAACCGACCCTCTTGCTGCCGATCGGGATCGGCTGCATCCTGGCGAACATCGCCGGCAGCGGGATGGGCATCCTGAACATCAAGGGCATCCCGTGGGTCGGGCCTCCCGACGCGGATGCTGAGGGACTTGGGCTCTTTAACGTGCTGTACAACGCCGGCATCACAAATGAGCTCTTTCCACTGATCATCTTTATCGGGATCGGGGCCATGACCGACTTTGGTCCGTTGCTCGAAAACCCACAGCTGGCACTGATGGGCGCTGCCGGGCAGTTCGGGATCTTTGGCACCCTCCTTCTCGCGACGCTCTTTGGCTTTGACATCCGCGAGGCGGCGTCGATCGGCATCATCGGTTCAGCCGACGGTCCGACCTCGATCTATGTCGCCGCAGAGCTGGCGCCCAGGCTGCTCCCACCTATCGCTGTCGCCGCCTACTCGTACATGTCGCTGGTGCCGGTGATCCAGCCGCCCGTCATCCGCCTCCTGACCACCAAGAAGCAACGACAGATCCACATGGCCTACACATCGAGGCCCGTCTCGCGCGCGACCCGTATCCTGTTCCCCATCGTCGTCACCCTCGTCACCAGCATCCTCGTGCCGCTGGCGACGCCGCTGATCTCCATGCTCATGCTCGGCAACCTACTGCGCGAGTCGCTGGTCGTCGACCGCTTATCACAGACCGCGCAGAACGAGCTGGTCAACATTGTCACGATCTTTCTCGGGCTCGCGATCGGCGGCACGATGGTCGCCGATCAGTTCCTGCGCTGGCGCACGATCGGCATCTTTGTGATGGGCATCCTTGCCTTTGCCCTCGACACAGCCGGCGGCGTGCTGTTTGGCCAACTGATGCGCATCTTTTACCAAGTCGTCCTCAAGAAGCCGTTCAACCCAATCCTGGGCGCGTGTGGGATCTCTGCCTTCCCCATGTCGGCGCGTGTGGTGCATCGCCTTGCCCAGGAGGAGGACTATACGAACTTTCTGCTCATGCACGCCATGGGCGCCAACACCGCGGGCCAGATCGGCTCCGTCCTCGCCGGCGGCGTCGTGATGGCCTTGCTGAGTGGCGTTGCCTAGTTCCGTCTGCTGGAGAGATTGTCAATGGACGATCGTAGAGATCGCGAGCAGCTGATACGGGAGCTACAGACTTTCGTGCTTTTCCGGCACACCTCACCCGAGATGTTGGAAGAGATCGTGGACCGGTCGGAGACGGCGATCTTTGCGCCGGGAGAGGTGATCATCCCCTTTGGACCCCCCGTCACCTTTCTCGGCTTGGTGCTCTCTGGACGCGCCGAGGCGCGGGCACGGGTCTACACCGACTCGATGGAAGTCCGCGAGCGAGGCGATTACTTTGGCGAGGTCTCGCTCATGACCGGTGAGCCTGCGGCGTTCACGATCGTCGCCACAGAGCCCACCCGCGTCCTCATGATCCCCGACGACCTATTTTCCCGCTGGGTGGCGTCTGACCCTCAGGTCAGGCACATCTTTGCCCGCTCGATGGGTCGCCGTATGGTCATCCTCGAGGATGACCTCAAGGCGCGCGCCGAGCTTGAGGAAGCGCGGCGCAGCGAGGTCGATCCCTACGGACTTGAGCTGCACACCAAGCAGCCGATGAAGGTCCTGATCGCCAACGTCCGCCGCACGTCGATCAAGTTCTCCTTTTTCGACACCGCTGACCAGTCCAAGGGCGTGGAGGGACAGATCCAGGGGATCGGCGATGGCCCCTGCACCTTTGAGTACCGCCGCACCAGCACCGATCTCACCGCGCGCTGGAACGCAGACGAGCATGCCTGGGTGCACCTTAAGGAACAACTCGGCGAGCTCGACCACGCAACCGGGATCCGGATCGTGCTGGAAAAGCTTTGTGACCCCCAAGTCGGCGTGATCGGCGGCATCAACGAGATCACAGCCGTCGGTCACCGCATCGTGCACGGCGGGGACAAGTACAACTCGCCCGTCCGCATCACCGAGAACGTGATCGCCGACATCGAGGCAGTGAGCCACCTCGCCCCACTGCACAACCCGATGCACCTTGAGGGCATCCGCGCCCTGATGGCCCTCCTGCCCGATATCCCCCACGTCGCCGTGTTCGATACGGCGTTCCACCAGACCATACCCGAGATGGCACACATCTATGGGCTGCCCTACGAGCTCTACGAGGAGGACCGTATCCGTCGCTACGGATTCCACGGACCCTCGCACCAGTACGTCGCCCTGCGCAGCGCCGCCTTCCTCGGTCGCCCGATCGAGGAGCTCAAGATCATCACCTGCCACCTGGGCGAAGGGGGCTCAGTCTGCGCGATCGACCACGGTCGCTCGATCGACACCAGCATGGGCCTCACCCCGCTGGAGGGGCTCATGATGCCCGCGCGATCGGGCGACATCGACCCGGCGCTCGTCGTCTACCTGCAGCGCGAGAAGGGCATGACCTACGACCAGGTGGAAGAGTATCTCAACCTGGAGAGTGGCCTCAAGGGCTTCACTGGCATCTCGGACGACGTGCGCGAGATCATCGCCGCCGCGAACGCGGGCAACAGGCGCGCCATGCTCGCCCTACAGGCCTACAGCTACCGCCTCCGCAAGTACATCGGCTCCTACTTTGTCGCCTTGGGGGGCCTGGACGTGCTCGTCTTTACGGCGGGCGTTGGGGAAGGAAGCAGCGGCTTGCGTGCCATGGCCATGCAGGACCTCTGGCACCTGGGCATCGTGATCGACGAGGTCAAGAACCGCGCCGTCGACATGACCAAGTCTCGGATCGCCGACATCTCGCACCCTGACTCCCGCGTCCAGGTCCTCGTGGTACACAGCGAGTGGGCGCGCATGATCGCGCGCGAGACGGTCCGCCTCCTCGGTTACCAGGGCGTGACCGAGATCATCGAGGCGCAGCATATCCCGATCCCGATCGGCGTCTCGGCGCATCACGTCCACCTCTCGCCCGAGCACCTAGAGGAGCTGTTTGGCCCCGGGCACCAGCTCACGCCCCTTTCGCCGCTCAGTCAGCCAGGGCAGTACGCGTCACAGGAACAGGTCAGCCTGGTCGGACCAAGAGGTCGGATCGAACGGGTTCGCGTGCTTGGCCCGGTCCGCGGCAAGACACAGGTCGAGATCTCGCGCACCGAGGAGTTCCGCCTCGGCATCCACGCACCCGTGCGCATGTCGGGCGACCTGACCGGCAGCCCCGGGCTGATCGTCGAGGGACCGAAAGGCCAGGTTCGGATCGATGAGGGCGTGATCTGCGCCCAGCGGCACATCCACATGACGCCCGAGGACGCGCTCCGCTTTGGACTGCGCGATGGAGACGCGGTCAGCGTTCGTGCCGAAGGCGAGGGTGAACGTGAGGTGATCTTTGGGGACGTGGTCGTGCGCATCAGCCCCAAGTACCAGCTCGAGCTGCACCTCGATACAGACGAAGCCAACGCAGCCCAGGTCACGACCGGAGACACAGCCTACCTGGTCAGCATCCAGCGCCGGGGCAACTACTAGGTCGTCCCATACCCGGCGTTTGCGATCTCGCTCTGCCACTACCGGGTCGGATGTGCATAGGCCAAGTCAGGGCGTGCCAGGCTGACGTTGAGCAGAAGCTCGGCGCGCTGTGCGATCTCGACGCGCAGCGCCGGGTACCTGCGTTCCAGCACCGCGATCAGTCCCCCACTCCGCAGGAGCGCCGCCTCCAGCGTGTCCGGCTCGCCGATCGCCTCCAGCCGGTAGGGACGCTCGATCGCCTGCCCGTTGACCGTGATCTGCCCGCGCGCGTCGATGGTCGGCACGGAGGATACGAGCAGCCGGTAGCCGTTCAACGCGATCGCCTCCGCTCCCGCGTTGCGCAGCTCATTCACCAGGTCCTGCAGATCGAGTGCCTCCAGGGGCCCGTCGATCCGCACCTCGATCCCGGGGCCCGATACGCCGACCAGGCCCGTCAACACGCGCGCGCGGTTCAGCTCGTCGACAAGCTGCTCGAGCACGGTCGCGCGCTCCCCTTCCGAGCCAGTAACCTGCGCGCTGAGGACGGCGACCTCTTCGCGCAACAGCCGGTTTGCGTCTACCAGCTCGCTCAACAGCAGCGCTTGGTCGTCACGGCTGTACGGGATCGCCGCCAAGCGTCGCTGCGTGCGGATCTGGGCCACGATCAACACGCCGCTCGCCAACAGCAGCGCGGCGACACAGACCTGTGAGACGATGCTGCGCCTCATCGGCCCACCCCCCGTCCCCCAGGCTGCGCGAAACGAGGCTGCACGCTGCCCTGATAGGCCGGAATGGTCATCCACTCTACGCGCATCAGATCGAGCGCAATCGCCAACCGCGCCGCCCGTGAGCGCAGATCGACCAGATATCCGGGGTTGCGGAGGTGCTCCAACAGGCGCATCGGTTCGCCGATCGCAGACACCTCGTAGGGCGGCGCCATACGTGTGTCATTCACCAGGACCGTCGATCCCACACAGTAGACCGACGTGCTGTGGACGATCCGCTCGCCGTTCACCGACACGGCTTCGGCCCCACCCAGCCAAAGCACGTTGATCACGTCGCGCAGGTCATAGTCGTGCACGAGCAGGTCGTCCGTCCGTCCAGCGCTGCTGCCCGCGCCGTCGTCCAGGGTCACACGTACTCCAGGCCCCTCCACCTCGATCAAGCCAGCCTGGGCCTGCTGGAGGAGCAGCTCACTGCGCAGGTCAGCCAGTCGATCCGTGCGCTCGACGGCTTCCTGCTGGCGCTCGGTCAGCGTCGCGCGCAGTCGGCTGACCTGCCGCTTCAGCTCCGCCTGCTCGACTTCGAGCTCGCGGATCGTCTGGCTTACGGGATCCAGAGATGCCGTACGCCGCGCCGATCCTGTAGGCCACTGCAAGCTCACCAGCAGCCCCAGCACCAACGCCGCCCCGAGCATCGCCGCTTGCTTCCCCCTGTCCGCCGACATGGGACCCTCGCGTCGTTCCCCTAAGCAAAGAACGCACCCGAGGGTGCGTTCTTGGTTGGTCCGCTGCGATACACGGTGCTATGGTTCGGCAATGACCAGATCGTAGCTCTTGACATTGTCCCCAAGCCGGGTCTCTCCATCGACAGGCAAAGCACGCACGACAAGTTGGTAGGTTTGGCTGAACGGGATCTCGGCGTCCTTGAAACGGACCAGCTTGATCTCGCCTGGCGCGATCACGTCGATCTCGCCACGCTTGTCCAGGAAAGGCACCTGCTCCTCTCCCTTGCTCAACGCGACGTCTACCACCACTTCGTGCTCGGTGGTCGTTCCGCTGTTCTCGATGGCGACCAGTAGCGTGATCCCCTCACCACGGTCTCGGAGGGCTACGATCTCGGCGTACTCCAACGGTGGATCGAAATCCACTGCCAGCACGGCAAGATTGTGCCGGTCGGCGTCCTGATCTGGTGTGGAAGGAGTAGGCTCAGTCGTCGATGGAGTCCGGTCTATCACCTGGATGCTTCTGCATCCGCTTCCCCATATCACCGCCAACAGCGCCACTGCGAGGACGGCGGAACGTGTCCAGCCTCGACTCAGCATGACTGCCTCCTGACGGTCCTGATATCGGTACTGATTCTTCCCTCCACTCTCTAGTGGCGCATACTATACTCCAAAGCAAACCCATTGTCAAGCGCCAAGTCGCGCGGCAGTTCAGACAGATGCCCCTCTTGCGTCCCGGCGATCCCCATGCTAGAATACGTGCAGGCTCATACGCGCACATCGGGAGGGTAGAGCACATGCGCATCCTGGTCAACCAGCCGATCCACCCGGCAGCCCTGGAGCTGCTTCGCCAGCGTACCGACGTGCTGACCCCCTATGCCGCACCTGCTGCCGAGATCACGCGCCTGCTTGCCACCGTCGATGGTCTGCTCCTCTGCGCCGGGTACAGCATCGGCGCCGCAGAGATGGACCGGGCGCCAAACCTGCGCGTCGTCGGCAGGCACGGCGTCGGGCTCGACAACGTCGATCTCGAGGCGGCGACCGCACGGGGCCTGCCCATAGTCTACACTCCCTACGCCCCGACCGAGTCCACCGCCGAACACGCCTTCATGCTGATCATGGCTGCCGCCCGCCAGCTGCCCGTGCTCGACCGGGCAACGCGCGCCGGGCATTTTGCGATCCGCAACCAGGATGACGTCACCGGCATCGAGCTGCGTGGGAAGAGGCTGGGCATCGTAGGCTTTGGGCGCATCGGGCGCCGCCTCGCCGAGATGTGCCGCGCAGCGCTCGACATGCCCGTCTATGCCTACGACCCCTTTGTGGCGCCGCACGAGATCGCCGACTGGGGTGCGACCCCCGTATCGGACCTGCTCGCCCTGGCGCGCGAGGTCGACGTCCTCTCGCTCCACGTGCCCGCGACGCCTGCCACGGTGCACCTGATCGACGCCACCGTCCTCGCCGCGCTCAAGCCGACCGCCATCCTGGTCAACGCCGCGCGTGGGCCCATCGTCGACCAGGTGGCCCTGGCTCGCGCGCTGGCGGAGGGCGCGCTGTACGGCGCGGGCATCGACGTCTACGATCCCGAGCCCCCCTCGCCAGACAACCCCCTCCTCCGGAACGACCGGGTCGTGCTTACCCCGCACGTCGCGAGCAAGACCATCGAGGGTCGTCGCCTGATGGGGCTCACCGTCGCCGAGGATATCCTGCGCGTCCTCGACGGGCAGCTTCCCCACTACCTCGCCAATCCCACCGTGTGGGACCACCGGCGCGATGCCTAGTCGCCCGTTCGCCGTATTCGATCGACACTCACGTAGAAAGGTCTTCCCTTGAGAGACAACATCCTGCGCAAACGACTTGAACAGGGCACGCCCACGATCTGCACGCGCGTGCACAGCATCTGGCCCGCCATCGCCGAAGCCGTCGGGCACACCGGTCTCTTTGACTATGTCGAGTTCGAGGCCGAGTACGCCCCCTTTGACCTGCACGACCTCGACAACTTTTGCCGCGCTGTCGAGCTGTATGGTATGTCTGCGGTGATCAAGATCGACCAGGAGCCGCGCGGATTCCTGGCTCAGCGCGCGATCGGCGCCGGGTTCCAAGGCGTGCTCTTTGCCGATTCCCGGTCTGCGCAAGACGTCGAGGCCTGCGTGCGCATCGTGCGCCCCGAGACACCCCAGGACGGGGGCATCCACGGCGTCGGCGTGCGGCGCTCCACGTACATGGGCCACGCCGGCACGCCCGAGTACGTTCAGGCTCTGCGCGACATCGTGGTCATGATCATGGTCGAGAAGCACAGCGCTGTAGAACAGCTCGAGCAGGTCCTTTCCGTCCCGGGCATCGACATGATCCAGTGGGGCGGGACCGACTACTCGATGAGCATCGGGCGTCCCGGTCAGCGCACCGAGCCTGACATCAAGGCGGTCGAGCGTCGCGTGATCGAGACCGCCCTCCGCATGGGCGTCCAGCCGCGCGCCGAGATCAACAGCGTCGACCAGGCCAAGTACTACATCGACCTGGGCATCCGCCACTTTAGCATCGGCACGGACATCTCGATCCTCTACACCTTTTGGAAGGAGAGCGGCGAGGGGCTGCGCAAGGTGCTCTCCGATCTCTAGCCCTGCGATTGGGACGCGGTTGCGCACCGCTCACCCGCAACAAGGAGCCAGACATGAAAGCCGTCATCGTCGGGGGCGTCGCCGGAGGCGCCAGCGTAGCTACGCGCTTGCGCAGGATGGATGAGCGCGCCGAGATCGTGCTCCTCGAGCGCGGTCCCTACATCTCGTTTGCCAACTGCGGGCTCCCCTACTACATCGGTGGCGTGATCGACAACAGAGACGCACTGCTCGTCCAGACGCCAGAGGCGATGCGCGCCATCTTTGACGTCGACGCGCGCGTGGAGCATGACGCGCTGAGCATCGACCGCGAGGACAAGACCCTCACCGTCCGTGCCCTGCGCACGGGCAGGACGTACGTCCAAGAGTACGACAAGCTCGTCCTCTCGCCGGGCGCCGAGCCGTTTGTCCCGCCGATCCCGGGACGAGACCTGCCAGGTGTCTTTGCCTTGCGCAGCATGCCCCATATGGATGCCATCAAGGCGCATATCGAGCACAAGGCGCCGCGGCGCGCGGTCGTTGTGGGCGGCGGTTTCATCGGGGTCGAGCTCGCTGAGAACCTGCACCTGCGGGGCATCCAGGTCACGCTCGTCGAGATGATGAGCCAGATCCTGGCGCCGCTCGACTTTGAGATCGCGACGCTAGTCCACCACCATCTGCAGGAGCACGACGTCCGGCTCGCGCTCAGCGACGGCGTGAAAGCCATAGAACGGGCGCGCGACGGGCTCTCGGTCGTCCTGCAGAGCGGACGGCACGCGCCTGCCGACATGGTGATCCTCGCCATCGGCGTGCGGCCCGAGAATGAGCTGGCGCGCCAGGCGGGGCTCGCGCTGGGCATCCGCGGCACGATTGCGACCAACGAGTACCTCCAGACCTCGGATCCTGACATCTATGCCATTGGCGACGCCGCAGAGGTCCGCCACTTTGTCACCGGTAAGCCAACCAACATCGCGCTTGCAGGCCCGGCGAGCAAGCAGGGGCGGCTCGTCGCCGACCACATCGCCGGCAAGCCGGTCCGCTATCGCGGCGCCCAGGGCACCTCGATCGTCAAGGTCTTTGAACTCGCTGTCGCCTGCACAGGACTCAACGAGCGCCAGCTGCAGGAGGAGGGGATCGACTATCTCAGCGTGACGGTACATCCCGCCAGTCACGCCGGTTACTACCCCGGCGCATCGCCGATGACGCTCAAGCTCCTCTTCACGCCCCAGGAAGGCAAGATCCTGGGGGCGCAAGTCCTCGGCGCGGAAGGCGTCGACAAGCGCGTCGACGTCCTCGCGGTCGCCATGCGCGCCGGCTTGACGGTCTTTGACCTCGAGGAGGTGGAACTCGCCTACGCGCCGCCCTTCGGCTCGGCGCGCGACCCAGTCAACATGGCGGGCTTTGCCGCCGCCAACATCCTGCGTGGCGACTCTCGGATGCTTTGCTGGCACGACATCGACGAACTCGACCGTGAAGCGGTGTTCCTACTCGATGTCCGCTACCCCCACGAGGTCGCGCGCGGCACGCTCGACGGAGCGGTCAACATCCCCCTGCCCCAACTCCGCAGCAGGCTCGACGAGCTGCCACGTGACCGGCTGATCGTCGTCTACTGCCTGGCTGGGCAGCGCGCCTACTATGCCTATCGCATTCTCGTCCAGAACGGGTTCCAAGCCACCAACCTGAGTGGCGGGTACAAGACCTACTCGCACGCGACGGGCCGCCAATCCACCTTCCAGGAGGAGCCCGAGCTGTATCCCGGCTAGGCCCGCGCCGCCTCACGCCCACAAGGAGACCAGATGCAGTTCGACGCAGTCTTTCGTTCTAGGCGCAGCAACGTCCTCGCCACGCGCGGCATGGTCGCCACCAGCCAGCCACTCGCCGCACAAGCCGGGCTCGATATGCTCAGGGCGGGCGGCACCGCAGCGGATGCCGCCGTCGCGACGGCGGCGATGCTCAACGTCGTCGAGCCGATCTCGACCGGCATCGGCGGCGACTGCTTTGCCCTCTACTGGGACGCCCGCACAGGGCAGGTGACTGCGCTCAACGGGTCTGGGCGCGCGCCAGCAGCGGCTTCGATCGACGACCTGCGCGCTCTGGGCTACGACCGCATGCCCGGCTACACTGGGCACGCGGTCAGCATCCCTGGAGCGGTCGCCGGTTGGCACGACCTGTTGGCGCGGCACGGTCGCATGCCGCTCGCCGATGTCCTTCAGCCCGCCATCCGGACTGCCGAGCAGGGTTACCCGGTCAGCGAGCTGATCGCGCGCGGCTGGGCGGGTTCGGTCCCCAAGCTGCTCCGGGCTCCTGGCTGGATGAGCGGCGATCTACCGGGCGCCAACGGTCCCCAGCAGCCCAGCGGACGCGAGCTGCTGCGCGACGACCGCGCGCCACGGGCTGGGGAGCTGATGCGCATCCCCTCCCTGGCGCGCACCCTGCGCGGCATCGCCGACGAGGGCCCGGACTATATCTACCACGGCGCCTTTGCCCATGCCCTGAGTGAGCATGTCCAGCGCTACGGCGGCTGGATCACGCCTGCCGACATGGCAGCACACACCAGCACCTGGGAAGAGCCGATCTCGGCTTCCTACCGCGGCTACACCCTCTACGAGTGCCCGCCCAATGGACACGGACTGGCTGCCGTCCTCGGCGCCAACCTTGCCGCCGGGTTTGACCTAGCTGCGATGGACGAGGTAGACCGGCTTCACACGCTCGTCGAGTGCATGCGCCTCGCCTTTGCCGATGCCCTGCAGTGGGTGTGCGACATGCACGTCGTCGGCATCCCGCTCGAGGCGTTGTGCAGTGCACCTTATGCCGACAGCCGCCGCGCGCGGATCGACCCGCACCGCGCCGCTGCCCACGTACCGCACGGCGACCCCCTCCGCGGCGACGATACAGCCTACCTGTGCGCGGTCGACGGCGAAGGCAACGCCTGCAGCTTTATCTGCAGCCTCTACCAGGGCACGGGCACGGGGCTCGTGGTACCTGGGACGGGCGTCAGCTTACAGAACCGCGCCTCCCTCTTTGTCCTGGACTCAGAGCACCCCAACGTGTTGGCGCCGAACAAGCGGCCCTACCACACCATCATCCCTGCCATGACCAACCACGCCGGGCAGCTGCACGCATCCTTCGGCGTCATGGGTGGGTACATGCAGCCCCACGGTCACCTGCAGATGTTGGTCAACATGATCGACTTGGGCATGTCACCCCAGCAGGCCCTCGACATGCCCCGCTGGCGGCTTGCGGTGCAGTCCGGATCCGGCGTCGGCGCGCTCGACCCCGGCGGGCTGCTCTACATCGAGGAAGGCTGGTCGGTGGAGACCATGGCTGCCCTGGCGCGGCGCGGACACCGCATCGCACCGGTCACCGGCTTTGGGCGCGCCACTTTTGGCGGCGGGCAGATCATCGTGCGCGACCCCGACACCGGCGTGCTGACCGCCGGGAGCGATCCGCGCAAGGACGGCTGCGCCGTGGGGTACTAGCGGCTGTGCAGTGCTCTGATCCCGAGGTACCTTGACATAGTCACATCGTCGTGCTACAATGGAAACGAGCTTTACACATCTCATGGTAGGATAAGGCTGTAGAAACCGGCAGGAAAGCGCGCCTCACCACCTCACCTGTTGACGCAGTCGGCCTGATCCTGAGTTGGAGGGACTGCCATGTCACAGATCAGTCTGCACGATTACGTGGACGAGATCGCACGCGCGATCCAGAACGGGCAGGTCGACCAGGCCTTCCAGCACTGCCGCCACATCTTGGGCTACTACCCGATGTACCTGCCCGTCTACCGCCTCCTCGGACGCGCCAGCCTGGACAAGGGCGACTATGCCCACGCTATGCACTACTACCAGAGCCTGCTCAGCGCAGACCCTGAAGATGCCGACGCGTGGGCCAACCTCGCTACGCTATCCGAAGACCTGGGCGAACTCGATCAGGCTACCTGGCTTATGGAGCGCGCGTTCGAGATCGAGCCTGGCAATGCCGACTATCGCCACGCACTCCGCCAGCTGTACGGCAAGCGAGATGGGGTCGAGGCGCCGCGCGTCAAGCTGACGCGTGCTGCCCTGGGTCGGCTGTACGCCGCCGGCGGGTTCCACCGGCGGTCCATCCAGGAACTGCAGCGCTTGTTGCAAGGGGACGCCGCCCCTGCCCCCCTGCATACGGCTTACATCGAGGTCGCCCTCGCCAGGAGCTACTGGATGGCGGGCGACATGTTTGACACTGCCGAGCAGATCTGTCACAGCCTGCTCGAAAAGCTACCCAACTGCCTACAAGGGAACCTGCTCCTCGGGCAGATCCTGTGGAACAGAGGCCTAGAAGAGCAAGCCGCCCCACACCTCCGCATCGCGCGCGCCCTTGACCCCGAGGGCAAAGCCGCATGGGAACTCCTCGCCGAAGAGTCTCCTCTGCCTGTCGAGTCCGTCGAGGTGCCGTACCTCGAGATCGAGCCCGAGGAAAGAGCCGCTGCCGCTGTGGCGGGACCCGTCGATGAGACGGGCTGGCTCGACGAGGTCGGCAGAACCCTGCAGATGGAACCGGGCCTAGACGAGATGTATACACCGGGCACAGAGGCTCCTCCGCCCGCCTGGCTCTCGGAGGCCATGGTCGAGGAACAGCCCGAGGCGGCGCCGATCGCACCTCCCCCCGAGGCCGAGGTCCCCGAGGAGGAGCACGTCGCTGAGCTGCCCGACTGGCTGCTCGAGGCCCAGGCCCCGCCTGCAGCCCCAATAGCAGAACCGCCGCCGGAACCGCCGATAGAACCGCCGACAGAGCGACTGGCAGCAGCGCTGGCAGAACCACAGGCAGGCGCCGATGAACGCGACCTGCTGGCTGCCGAGCCTGAGGCCGAGCTCGCCGAAGAACGCGCCCCCACGTCGAGCGCCGAGGAGGGGGAACTCGCCCCATCCGACGAACTGGGGGAACTCCCTGACTGGCTCCAGGACGTAGCCTTTCAGGGAGAGGGAGCGGCAGAGCCCGGCGCTGCGGCCGAAGGCAGAGAAGCGGGAGAGCTTCCCGAGTGGCTTGAGGAGCTGCGCGAGCACGAACCGGGCGACCTTGAGCTGGAGGAGACGATCATCGCGGGGCCCGAAGAAGCTGAATCAGCCGACTGGCTGACCGAGGAGGCGGGCGCGCCCCTGGCTAAGGCTGCGGATATCGCAGACGACCAGCTGCCCGAGTGGCTGCAAGCGATCGAGCCGGAAGTGCAGGAGGAGGAGGAAGCGGCTGACTGGCTCGCCGAGATCGAAACCGATGCAGAGGAAGCAACCGAGACGTGGAGCGGACCTTCCGTCGAGGAAGAGCTCCCGGATTGGCTCCAGGAGCTGCGGTCCTACGAGCCGCTCTCCGATCAGGAGCAGGAAGCTGAAGATCTGCCGGACTGGCTGGCAGAGATCGCTGCCGCGTCAGAGCCGGACGCACCGCAGCCGATGCATGCGCTGGATGTAGACAACCTGCCCGATTGGCTTGAGGAGCTGCGCGAGGATGAACTGGACCTGACCGGCGAAGAGGGTGAGGAGCTCCTGATCGAGGCTCCAGATGAGGTCGACCTTTCGGACTGGGTGGGTGAGCTGGAGGCTGCGCCCGGCGCAGCCCCCGTCGAGCCTGCCGAGCCGCTCGCAGAGGGCGAACTCCCAGATTGGCTCCAGGCGCTTCGCGCACAAGAGCCAGCGCTGCCCGACGAAGACCAGGGGCCAGAAGCCACCTACACGGCTGAAGTGCCCGATTGGCTCGACCAGGTCGGCGCCCCGTCGGAGGGCCTCCCCGAGACCCCGGACCAAGACCTGGAACTGGGCCAGATCCCGGATTGGCTCGAAGAACTGGGCATCCAGGAGCCGACTCCGCCCGCCGAGGAGGAAAAGGAGGCGTTCTTTGGACCGGCTGCAGAGGAGCCCGCTGCCGTCGCGGCGGAGGCGGTCCCCGCACCCGAAGCTGCGCCTGAGGACCTCGCGCCCACGCCACTGCCCTCTCCCGTCGAGGATGTGCCAGACTGGCTCGCCCAACTCGAGGCCGAGATCGGTGCCCCAGCAATTGACGAGATGCCGGTCAGCGAGGTCACGCCACAGCCCGTCGCCGCAGAGGAAGAGTCGATGCCCGAATGGCTGATCCGGCTGCGCAGAGAGCAAGGGCTGGAGCCCGAACCAGAAGAAGCCCCAGAGGAGCTCTTGGAAGAGATCGTCTCGACAACCGAGCCGCCTCTCCCCCCGGAGCCCGTCCGGGTCGGCGAGACCGCTCCGGAAGAGCGTGTCGAAACGGTCTATGAGGCCGTCCAAGAGGGAGTCGCCGAGGAAGGGATTGCCAAAGAGCCGGTCGCCGAGGAAGTCGTCGCCGAGGAAGTCGTCGCCGAGGAGGCGGTCGCCGAAGCGGCGGTCGCCGAAGAGCCGGTCGCCGAGGAGGTCGTCGCCGAAGCGGCGATCGCCGAAGAGCCGGTTGCCGAGGAAGTCGTCGCCGAGGAGGTCGTCGCCGAAGAGCCGGTCGCCGAAGCGCCGGTCACAGAGGAGGCGGTCGCCGAAGCGCCGGTCGCCGAGGAGGCGGTCGCCGAAGCGCCGGTCGCCGAAGCGGCGGTCGCCGAAGCGCCGGTCACAGAGGCAGCCCCACAACCGCAGCCCGGCGCGCCAGAGATAGCGCCACAACCCGATCCGCAGCAACAACTCGCCGCCGCGCGCTCGAGTCTGGCCCTCGACGACCCCGACACGGCGGCAGCGCTCTATGAAGAACTGGTCCCCGTTGCTAGAGTGCGCGATCAGCTCCTGCGCGACCTCGAGCTGGCGACACAGGCGCACGAAAGCCATCACGCCCTCTACCGGGTTCTGGGCGACGTCTATGTGCGCTCCGGTCAGCTGGGCCGTGCCCTGCGCGCCTATCAGCAGGCGCTCAAGAACCTCAAGTAGGAGAGAGTATGTCCGAAGCAGACTCGATGGAACGCACGCTGGTCATCATCAAGCCTGACGCCATCCAACGCCGACTAGCGGGCGAGATCATCCACCGCTTCGAACGCCGGGGACTACGCATCATCGCCATGAAGATGATCAAGATCGGTCGCCCGCTCGCCGAGGAGCACTATGCCGAGCACCAGGGCAAGCCGTTCTATGATCCTCTGATCGGCTATATCACTGCCGCGCCAGTGGTCGTGATGATACTCGAGGGATACAGGGCCATCAGCGCGGTTCGCCGCATGCTTGGCGCGACCAACCCCTCAGAGGCAGAACCGGGCACGATCCGCGCGGACTATGCGATGCAGACGCGCTATAACCTGGTGCACGGTTCGGATGGGCTGGACACAGCCAAGCGCGAGATCGCGCTCTTTTTCTCGCCGGACGAGATCGTGTCACAGCCTCGTCCCACGGACCCCTTTGTGTTCGAGTAACGCACGCTTGCGCACCGTGCGCCCTATCGGGATCGCATTCGCACGGCTTGCAGTTTGGCTCGGCTATCCGTAACGCTGACCATCGAGCATCGACACCGTTCGTAGTGACGGTTTTGGCCGTCAAGAGCACCGCTGCTCCTCGGCGCCGTTCTGAGTCCCTCGTACCTCGGGACGCAACGCGATGCTCCGCGAAAGCCGCTTCGGGACTGCGGACGACCTCGATGCAGCACCTGGCATCGCAGCACGCGGCGCGGGAGTCTGGTGAGGGCACGCAATGGCCCTGTCAAAGAGCATCCTAATCGTGGACGACGACATCGAGCTTGGCGCACTGCTCGCTGAGGCAGTAGGCGACATGTCGGACGCGTTCACAGTCAAGCTTGCCGGGAACGTAGACGAGGCGATGGTACATCTACGCCGGGCGCAGACCGCCGGACAAGCCTTCGACTTGCTGATCACCGACATCAAGATGTCCGGACTCAGTGGCCTCGAGCTGCTCGAGGCGCTGCAGTCGATCGCGCCCGGCACCAAGGCGATCGCGATGACCGCCTTTAATGCCCCCGAGATCGCCGGGCGCACTGCCGAGTTGGGCGCGTATGCCTACCTCACCAAGCCTTTCGCCCTCTCAGAATTCCGCGAGACCGTGCGCGAGACGCTCGACGCCCCGCTGCGTGCGCCGCCGCGCGAGGCTCGCCGTGCGGCCATAGACGACCTCTCGCCCAGCCAGCACGCGGCAGTCACCCAGGCCCTCGGCGCACTGCGTGCCGCCACAGGCGCGGATGCCGCCCTGATCGTCCGCCGCGACGGCGCAGTGGTCGCCCTCAACGTGCTCGGACCACCCAGGCCGATCGACGACTTGGGCGCCGAACTCCAGGCTACGCTGTCCGCGATCACGGACCAGATGACGCGGACGTTCGATCAGGACGCACCGGTTCGGCAGAGCTACTTTGGCACAGCGGCCCAAAGCATCTGCACCTATCGCATCGACGATACCTATACCGCCGCCGTCGTCTTTGGGCCTGCCGTGCGGCAGGGCCAAGTCTGGTACTACCTCCGCGAGGCGGCGAAAGCCTTGGAGAGCGCACTGGACGGGCAGGCCCCACCGCTGCCCCCCTCTCGCGAACTGCCCGAGGGTGACGTGTTCGACCTCTTTCGGCGCTCCTTCCCAGAGGCCACGCGTCCCGCAGCTGCGCCTGGCGTCGAGGGCGGAGAGCCCTCCTCTTCTGCGCGCGAGAATGCCGCCCACCCGTCCACGCCCTCTTCTCAGGAGGCGCAGGCAGCAGAGTCGGCAGTCGCCCCTCCCCCGCCCGCCGCAGAGGCGCCCCTCCCCTCAGGATCCGCCGACCAGCCGGCACTCGAGGACCTCGACTGGGACGTCGACGGCGCACTGGACTGGGATGCGGTGATCGACAGCGCCGATACGAGCGCCGATGGCGCTTCGAATGGCCTGACGCTCGACCAAGCGCGCAAGCGCGGCTTGATCGGCGACATCGACGCGGAGTAGCGCTATCCTGCGATGCGCATCTGCCGTGCGAGCCCAGCGGCGCAGCTCAGCTGATCACATCGTACACCAGCGGCGGGACCTCGACCATTTCGTCTGCCCACCCGTATGCGCCGAGGATGCGGTCTCGCGCCACGTCGCACCTTCCCCGATCGTTGGCGTGGACGGTAAACAACGCCTCTCCGGCACGCACGCGGTCTCCGACCTTGGCGTCCAACACGATGCCCACCGCATGGTCGATCGGCGCCCCCTTGACCGTGCGCCCGGCGCCCAGCGTCACCGCAGCCAACCCGACCTCCCGGGCGTCGATCTGGCGGATCACGCCGCTCCGCGGCGCTGCGACCACCTCGACGATCGAGGCCCGTGCCATGGTGGGCGGATCGCCGAGCACCGAGAGATCGCCGCCCTGCGCTTTGACCCACGCCATGAGCTTGCGCTCGGCCCGACCGCTCTGTATGGCCTGTTCCAGCATTTCGCGGGCCTCTGCCGCGTCCTTGGCGCGCCCGCCGAGGATCAGCATCTGTTCCCCGATCGATAGGCAGTGCGCGCCAAAGTCGGGCGGGCCCTGCCCGCGCACGGTTGCCACAGCCTCCGCGGTTTCCAGCGCGTTGCCTACCGCGCGGCCCAGCGGCTGGTTCATGTCCGAGATCACGGCGGACACCCGACGTCCCAGGTCGCGCCCGATCTCGACCATCGTGTGAGCCAGCGCGCGCGCCTGATCTAGCGTCTCCATGAAGGCACCACGCCCCACCTTGACGTCGAGCACGATCGCATCCGCTCCAGCCGCGATCTTTTTGCTCATGATCGAGCTGGCAATCAGCGGCAGGGAGGGCACCGTCGCCGTCACATCGCGCAGTGCGTACAGCTTGCCGTCCGCAGGCGCCAGCTTGGTCGTCTGGCCCGCAACCACGAGGCCCACCTCGCGCAGCTGCGCCTTGAAGGCCTCGATGCTCAGGTCGACCCGGTAGCCGGGGATCGCCTCCAGCTTGTCCAGCGTGCCTCCGCTGAACCCCAGTCCCCTCCCGCTCATCTTGCCTACCGGCAGCCCGCACGCTGCGACCATCGGCGCCACGGCGATCGTCGTCTTGTCTCCCACCCCGCCCGTCGAGTGCTTGTCCACTACCACCGGGGCGACGTCGTGCAAGTCGAGCAGGTCTCCCGACGCTGCCATGCTCATCGTCAGGTCCATCGTCTCTTGCCGCGTCATGCCCTGCAGCAGCACTGCCATCGCCCACGCCGAGACCTGGTAGTCCGGGATCTCGCCGCTCGTAAGGCCTTGCACGAAAAACGCGATCTCTGCCTCAGAGAGCACGCCCCCATCGCGTTTCTTGGCAATGACATCCACAGCGTTCATGCTCATCCTCCCTCTAGCGTTGGTGCTCCCATTATACCACAGAACCCAGGCCTCTTGCGCCAGGTGGGCGGATCGAGTACAATGCCCCTGGTCGGGGAGCCCGTCGTTTGTGCGACCCGCCGGACGCCGCTGGCTGTTCCGACGGTATTGCCCCGCCACTCCCGAGTTGGTTGGAGGACCGATGAAGCTCGTCACCGTGCAGGAGCTGCGAGATCTCGAACAGCGCGCCGACGCCGGAGGACACCCCTACGCCGCGATGATGGAGAACGCCGGCCGCGCCGTCGCAGAGGCGATCGAGATGCGCCTCCCAGTCAAGGGCGGGCGTGTGCTCGTCCTCGTCGGGCCGGGCAACAATGGCGGCGATGGGCTGGTCGCCGCCCGCTACCTCGCCCAGGCAGGCGCACAGATCATCTGCTACTTGTGGCGCGAGCGCCCGGCGGACGACGCCAACCTCGCCGCTGCGCGCAGGCTGAGCGTCCACTGCTTCTCCTCCGCGGCGGGTGAGAATGGCAAGATGCTCTCCAAGGCCCTGCAGAACGTGGACATCATCATCGACGCCCTCCTGGGCACAGGCATCGCGCGCCCGATCGAGGGTGACCTCGCACGGCTCTTGCACACCGTGCGCGCTGCCGTGCAGGAGCGCCGCAGCGCCGCTGCCACGGGCCTGGTAGAGCTCGTACCTCCAACGCCCCCTCCAGGTCTTGGCGCCGTGCCCCAACCCTACGTCGTCGCCGTGGACGTGCCCAGTGGGCTCAACTGCGACACGGGCGAGCTCGACCCTGCCGCGCTGCGTGCCGACCTGACCGTGACCTTTGCCGCCGCCAAGCACGGGCAACTGCGCTTTCCCGGCGCCTCGGCGCTCGGCGAACTGGTCATCGCCGACATCGGCATCGACCCGGACCTCGCCGCCGGGCTTCCGATCGAGGTCGCCACCGCGCCCGCGATCCGGGCTGCCCTACCCGATCGGCCCGACGATGCGCACAAGGGCACTTTCGGCAAGGCGATGGTCGTCGCCGGATCGGTCAACTATACCGGCGCGCCCTACCTCGCCGCCGCCGCCGCCGCGCGGGTCGGGGTGGGGCTGGTGACCCTTGCTCCGCCGCAGGCCATTCACGCCTCGCTGGCGGCTCGCCTGAACGAAGCGACGTACATCCTGCTGCCCCACGAGATGGGCGCGCTGGTACCGGACGCCGCCCGCATCCTTGCCGAGCGGCTCGAGGGCTATAGCGCCCTGCTCCTGGGGCCCGGTTTGGGACGCGATCCCAAGACCGTGGCCTTTGTGCACCAGTTGCTGGGCCTCGTCCACGCCGTACGGCGCCGTGGGATGGGCTTCCAACCCGGGACACAGGCAGCCGAGAGCCAGGGCGCCGGTCTGCCGCCCCTCGTCGTCGACGCGGATGCCCTGAACGCCCTTGCAGAGGCGGAGGAGTGGTGGACGACGCTCCCACGTCGCTCCATCCTCACCCCCCACCCGGGCGAGATGGCCCGCCTGACTGGCCTCTCGACGGGCGAGGTCAACGCCGACCGGATCGGCGTGGCGCGCGATCGGGCGCAGGCGTGGGAACAGGTCGTGGTGCTCAAGGGCGCGTTTTCGGTCATCGCTGCCCCCGATGGACGCGCCACGATCCTGCCCTTTGCCAATGCGGGCCTCGCCACGGCGGGTACGGGTGATGTCCTCGCCGGCGCGATCGCCGGCATGCTGGCTCAGGGGCTGGAGCCCTTTGCCGCAGCCCTCTGCGGCGCGTACGTGCACGCGCTCGCCGGTCAGATCGTGGCGCAGCGTGTGGGGCCCGCCGGCATGCTCGCCGGCGACCTGCTTCCTGCCCTGCCAGAGGCGCTCAAGAGACTCCGCGCCTGAGGAGATGCGACGATGACAGATGCGGCGACCTGGCCTCACCTCCCGCGGGCGGAGGTGATCAAGGCCATCCAGCGCGGCAGTCCCGCGCGCATCCCGATGATCCGCGCCAAGTGGTGGGGCGAGGGCCTGCGTGACCAGTACGGCGACCGGCTGTCGGCCTTTGAGCGGTACCCCGAGGACGCCGCCATGATCTGGGTCGAGCCGCTCGACGTACAGGCGATGGGCCTCTCTTGGACCTTTACGACAGCGGGCGCCCACGACGCGCGCGCCGTGATCGACGACTGGGCCAAGCTGGACGAGTTCATCGGCAAGCTGCCCGATCCAGAGCGAGATCCCCAATTCGACGCCCTCGTCGAGCAGGCGGACCGGGCGCGCGCCGAGGATCGCTACTTGCTCTTCGGGTGGTGGCGCCTCTTCTTCGAGCGTCCGTGGGCCATCCGCGGCATGCAGAACCTGCTGATGGACTACTATTTTGCCCCGGACGAGATCCACCGTCTGCATGGCGCGCTGTGCGACCTCTACCTCGGCTACATCGCGCGCGCCATCCGCGAGTTTGAGCCGGACGGGTTCTGGACCAGCGATGACCTAGGACACCAGACACAGCTCTTTATGCCGCCGCGCCTCTTTCGCACGTTCATCAAGCCCTACTATGCGCGCATCGGTCAGCTCCTGCGCCAGCACGGCGTGCACTGGTGGTTGCACAGCTGCGGCAACAACACCGCCATCCTCGATGACCTGATCGAGGTTGGGCTCGACGTGTTCCACCCGGTGCAGAAAGGCACCATGGACGAGGTCGCCGTCGCGCGCACCTATGGCGAGCGCCTCACCTTCCTCGTCGGCTTTGACGTGCAGCACGTGCTCCAAGAGAAGGACCCCGACGGCGTCCGCCGCGAGGTGCGGTTCCTGATCGATACGTTCGATCGCCCGGATGGCGGCATGTGTCTCGCCGCCGGGAATGGCATCGTCGCGGGCACGCCGTTCGACAACATTGCCGCCTTCTTGGACGAGGGCGTGTGCTATGGCACGGCACATCGCCAGCACATGGCTGCCGCCGCCTGCACCTGATCCGCGCGTTTCTACATCGCCGCCTCGCTACGGCGAGGTCGTACTGCCCTCCCCGTACCCGACGGAGGCACACATATGAGCAACGTCGCGACGCGACTACTTTCGCTGATCATGCTGCTCCAGACGCGCCCGACCTGGAAGGCTGCCGACCTTGCCGCCGAGCTGAGCGTCTCCGAGCGCACCATCCACCGCTACATGTCGATGCTCGACGAGATGGGCATCCCGATCTACTCGGAACGTGGCCCGTACGGTGGCTTCTCGTTGCTCCGCGGCTACAAGCTGCCGCCCCTCATCTTTAGCGCCGAGGAAGCGACCGTGCTCTACATGGGCGCCAACCTGGTTCGCGAAGTGTGGGGCAGAACGTACGACGACGCCGTGACATCCGTGACCGCCAAGCTCGACAACGTCCTGCCTGACGAGCTGCGCCGCCAGGTCGCGCTTGCCCGCCAAAGCCTGATCGTCGAAGAGATCACGGCGCGCGACTACCGACCGTGGGAGTCGGCGCTGCACGTGCTCCGGCAGTGCGTGATCGACCGCCGCTGTGCGCGCGTGACCTACCGCGCGCCGGGGCGTGACGAGGCCAATGCCCGCGTGATCGAGCCCTACGCGCTCAGCTTCCGCTGGGGATTGTGGTACCTCGTCGGCTACTGCCGCCTGCGCCAGGAGATGCGTACCTTTCGCGTGGATCGCATCCAGGAGGCAGCGCCGCTGGACGAGCGCTTCGAGATGCCTGCCAGCTTTGACGTGCGCGACCACCTTGACCACACGCTGTGGAGCGAACCCAACTACCGCGTCGTGGTGCGGCTCTATCCCGCGGTCACGACAAAGGCGCGCGACCTGTACGGGCACTGGATGGAGATCGAGGAGCAACCCGGCGGCGGCGCGATCGCGCGCTTTGGCGTCCACAACCTCGACTGGACTACGGGCTGGGTGTTGGGCCTTGGCGCCGGGGCCCAGGTCATCTCCCCGCCCGAGCTCAGCGCACGCGTCCGCGAGGCAGCCCACGGAGCATTGCGCCACTACGAGGAACCCGAGGCGGACGTAGAGAACGGGGCATTCGGCGACCAGGGAATGGCAGAACTGTGAGCCTACCCGACCCCGCTGGCAAGAGGGGACGCCTGCGGCATCGGGGTCCTAGAAGAGCGGCATCTGCTGCGCCGTTGCCGCCCGGTACGGGCGCACGCTCGTCCCCATGCCGTACCGCGCCAGCTCTGCGTGAAACACCTCGCTCAGCCGTCTTGCGTTGGGGCACGCGCAAGTGTAGCGATCGCCGTACGTCGCCTCGTACCGTGCGCGGAGCCCGGGAAAGTGCGCATCCAGCTGTGCGTAATAGTGCTCGCGCTGCCCGGCGCGCAGGCTCATCCCAAACCAGGGGACGATATAGCTCACGCCCGCAGCGTGTGCGCGCGCCACGATCGCGGCAATGTTCTCCTCGCTGTCCTCGATGAACGGCAGCACCGGCATGAGTGTGATCCCGACCTGGATCCCTCGCTCCGCCAGCACCTTCGCCGCCGCAAAGCGCCGCGAGACCGACGGCGCTCCAGGCTCGACGACCTTGCCCAACGCGTCGTCTGCTGTCGTGACCGTCAAGCAGACCGAGGCGTGCACCTTGTTGATCTCGACCAGCACGTCCACGTCCCGCAGCACCAGGTCGCTCTTGGTCAGGATGTGCACCGGGTATCGCATCTGCGCGATCACGTCCAGCGCCTGACCGGTCATGTTCAGCCTGGCTTCGGACGGCGTGTACGGGTCCTGCATCGACCCCGTGCCGACCGTGCCCTTGACCCGCTTGCTTGCCAGTTCTTTGCGCAGCAGGTCGATCGCGTTCGCCTTGACCAGCAACTCTCCGTCAAAGTCCGCGATTTGATAGCAATCGCTTCTCGAATCACAGTAGATACAGTGGTGTTCACAGCCTCGGTATAGGTTCATGTTGTACATGACCCCGAACCAGCCCTCTGGGTCCTTGCACCGGCCCAGGAGCACCTTGGCTTCGATCTCTTTGACCACGCTTGCCATCGGTCCGCCTATGCCACGCCCTGACCCGCCTAGCTCACGCTCGCGCCGACGGCTGCCCTTGCCTTGCTCCCGACCTCCTCGGTTGCCTCGGCGGAGGGGGACAGCGCCCGCCCCGCTTCCACCGCCAGCAGCCTGCTCAGGAACGCGCCAGTGCAGCTCTGCGCCACCTGCACCACTGCCTCGGGCGTCCCTTCGGCGACGATGTAGCCCCCCGCGTCGCCGCCCTCCGGGCCCAGGTCCACGATCCAGTCGGCAGTCTTGATCACGTCCAGGTTGTGCTCGATCACGATCACCGTATTCCCGGCATCGGTCAAGCAGTGCAGCACGTCGAGCAGCTTCTGGATGTCGGCAAAGTGGAGCCCCGTCGTGGGCTCGTCGAGGATGTACACCGTGTCCCCCGTCGCTACGCGCGCCAGCTCCTTCGCCAGCTTGACACGCTGCGCCTCGCCCCCCGACAGCGTCGTCGCGCTCTGCCCGAGCTTGATGTACCCCATCCCCACGTCAACCAGCGTCTGGAGAATGCGCCGGATCGGGGGCACGTTCTCAAAGAACGCCAGCGCGTCGTCGACGTCCATGTCCAGCACATCCGCGATATTCCGCCCCTTGTAGCGGATCTGCAACGTCTCGCGGTTGAACCGGGTCCCGCCGCACACGTTGCACGTCACCCACACGTCGGGCAGAAAGTGCATCTCGACCCGCTTCCTGCCGTGGCCTTTGCACGCCTCGCATCGCCCGCCCTTCACGTTAAAGCTAAACCGCCCCGGCTTGTAGCCGCGCGCCCGCGCCTCCTGCGTCTGCGTGAACAGGCTGCGGATGTGGCCCATGAGCTGCACATACGTCGCCGGGTTCGAGCGCGGCGTGCGCCCGATCGGGTCCTGCGTGATGTTGATCACCTTGTTGACCGCCGCCAGGCCCTCGATCCGGTCGTGTGCGCCAACGGTGCGCGCCGCGTGATGGAGCGTGTTCGCCAGCGCCGGGTACAGCGTCTGCGCCACGAGCGACGACTTGCCACTCCCCGAAACGCCCGTCACACACGTGAACAGGCCAAGCGGAAAGCGCACCGTCAGGCGCTTCAAGTTGTTCTGCGCCGCGCCGACAACGGTCAGCCACTTCCCGTTCGCCGGGCGCCGCCGCCCGTTGGGCGACGTCACCTGCCGTTCGCCGCGCAAGTACTGCCCGGTCAGCGACGTGGGATGCCGCTCGATCTGCTCTGGCGTGCCCGCAGCAACCACCCTACCGCCGTGTACGCCCGCCCGTGGCCCCAGGTCGACGATCCAGTCCGCCGTGCGCATCGTCTCCTCGTCGTGCTCCACCACGAGCACCGTGTTCCCCACGTCGCGCAGCTGCTCCAGCGTGTCCAGCAGGCGGCGGTTGTCGCGCTGATGCAGCCCGATGCTTGGCTCGTCCAAGACGTACAGCACGCCTACCAGCCCGCAGCCGATCTGGCTTGCCAGCCGGATCCGCTGTCCTTCGCCGCCCGACAGCGTCGGCGCCGGGCGATCGAGCGTCAGGTAGTGCAGCCCCACATTCATCAGGAACTGCAGGCGCCCCTCGATCTCTTTGAGGACCTCTTGGGCGATCTCGAGCTGCTCTTCCGAGAGCTGCGCCCACAACCCCTGTGCCCACGCCAGCGCCCCTCCGATGCTCAGCGCCGTCGCCTCGACGATCGTCTTGCCGCCCACCGTCACCGCTGCGCTCTCGGCACGCAGTCGCCGCCCGTGGCACACAGGACATGGCTGCTGGCTCATGTACTGCGTGTACCAACGCCGCATGCCCTGCGACTTGGTCTGGTGGTACCGCCGGCGTACGGCGTTAAGGATGCCTTCGGTCTTGCCTTCGTAGCGACCCGACCCGTTCTCGCCGTCCCACTCCCACACGACCTTGGCTCCACCGTACAGGATCGCGTTCTGGCACGCCTCTGACAGCGCGGACCACGGCGTGTCCATGTCGTAGCCGTGCTGTGTCACGATCTGCTGCGCCGACTTGTAGGTGCCGCTCCGCTTCTTCTTCCCCAGCTCACCCCACGGGCGCACCGCGCCCTCGTGCAAGGACAGACCTGGCTCCACAAAGCGCTCGGGATCGAACTCGACCTTGGTCCCCAGCCCGTTGCACTCGGGGCACATGCCCAACGGCGAGTTGAAACTAAACATCGCCGGGGTCAGTTCGGGGAAACTGAGGTCGCACACCGGGCACGAGTGTCGCTCGGACAGCACCCACAGCGTCCCATCCTCGCGCTCGATCGCCACCAGCCCATCGCCCAACTCCAGCGCTGTCTCCACCGAGTCCGTCAGCCGAGTCGGGAACGCGTCCCGGTCGGCGCCCTCCTCGGGAACTGCAAGGCGGTCGACGACCACTTCCACGTCGTGCCGCTTGTTCTTGTCCAGGCGGATCTCGTCCGAAAGATCGCGCACCTCGCCGTCTACGCGGACCCGCGCATAGCCCGCCGATTGAGCGTCGGCAAACAGGTCCTGGAAGGTGCCCTTGCGGTTCCGCGCTACCGGCGCCAGCACCTGGAAGCGCTCCCCCGCAGGCAAGCCCGCGACCTGCTCCACGATCTCCTGCGCCGACTGGGCGTGTACCTCGCGCCCACACTGCGGGCAATGTGGCGTGCCGACCCGCGCATAGAGCACCCGCAAATAGTCGTACACCTCGGTCACCGTCGCCACCGTCGATCGGGGGTTCCGGCTGACCGCCTTTTGCTCGATCGCGATCGCCGGGCTCAGTCCGCCGATATAGTCGACCTTGGGCTTCTCCATCTGCCCGATGAACTGCCGCGCGTAGGCAGAGAGCGACTCGACGTAGCGTCGCTGCCCCTCCGCGTACAACGTGTCGAACGCGAGCGACGACTTGCCGCTCCCCGAGACCCCGGTGATCACCACGAGCTTGAACCGCGGCAGCACGACGTCGATGTTCTGTAGATTGTGCTCTTTGGCGCCGCGGATGACGATCCGATCCTGAACCATGCGCCTGTTCCCTTTCGTGTCTCCGTAAGCAGCAAAAGGCGGCTCGCGACAAGCCGCCCCTGTCGACACGACCAGTATACAACGCATACCTGTCAGCAGCCGTCATATTCATGCTAACTACTGGCATGAAACTAGAAAATCCGTTCTACCCGCCTCGCCCTTGACCGGGCATTGGCGTGCGCGGGTCTGATTCTACCCCAAACCCTCCCGGCGTCAACTGTGCGCAGTGGGCCGATTTGACATTCCCAGCCTTTCGAGTAGAATAGCCGATTGTCGTGAAAGGAGGTCAACAAGCATGGACTATACGAACATTCGCAAGGTGGAACCGACCGGAACCGAGATCCAAGGATGTAGTGTGCCTGTTGACTGATCTGTGATTGGCAGCCGTGGGCGCACTCGCCGCCCACGGCTTTTTCTTTGTGTCACTGAGCCGTGGGCCCCGCCCACGGCTTTTTGCGTCTTGCAGAGAGGAGCAGATGCGGTGAGTACAGAGTATGTTCTGCGGCAACTGGACATGCCCAAGGACGCCGTCAAGCTGTCCGAGATGTGGCTCGCCAGCGATGAGCAGTGGCCCGGCACATGGAGCGGCGGCACCGAGATCACGCCACACATGGTCACCGAGTGGCACGAGCGAGAGCAGTTGATCGACGTTTGGGTCTACGAGGCGGACGACCAGATCGTCGCCTACTGCTCCTTCAACACGTTACAGGAGCAAAAAGACGCCGGTTATGTCGCCCTGCTCAACGTCCATCCTGAGTACCAAGGACGCAGCCTGGGGCGTCGCCTTCTCCAGCGCTGCCTCGAACGCTGCAGCGAGCTCGGGCTGACGCTGCTCACGCTGGGCACCTGGTCGGGCAACCTCAAGTCTGTCCCGCTCTACAAAAAGACGGGCTTTTACTGGGTCCCGGACACGTCGGTCTGGATGCTCAACTTTGTGCCCAGCATCCTGTCCCTTCCCTGTGCCCAGCCCTTCTTTGCCCGGCACGACTGGTACGCCACCTTTGTGCGCGACCTCGTGCAGGACGAGGACGACGAGCGCTGGGAGGGGATGAAAGTCTTTACCTACCGCTGGGAGGCCGACGGCGAGGCGCTCACCGCGTGGGCGGACCGTGAAGCGCGCAAGATCACGGCCGTCGAGACCGACGCGTTCTTTGCCGGCGCGATCGCCGACAACATCGAGCCCGCCAAGGGCATGTCGACCCCGATCCGCTGGCGCATCACCAACAAGCGCGACCGGCCCATGTCCGTCTCGCTGGTCGCCGCCGGCACGGAGCACATGCGTCTCGACCATCGCGCTGCCTTCCAGTTGGGCCCGGGCGAGACGCGCGCGCTCGAAGCGACGGTCCAGATCGCGCGCGATGCCCCTGACCCCAAGCAGGACAAGCCCGTCCCATCCGTGCGCACGCTGCTCGTCCTCGACGGAGAAGTGCTCGAGCTCGGGACTGGGCTGCGACCCCGCCCCGCGATCGCGGTCAGCACCGAACCACGCTACGTCACGCTCTTCCCCGGCGTGCCCAAGCGGGTACACCTCGCCTTTCGCAGCCACCTGCCCGAGGAGGTCGAAGCGACCGTCCGCCTCGCCCCTGAGGCGGGACTCGGGCTTGACTGGCGTGAACAGCGCGTCAGCGTGCCCGGCAAGGGCTTTGCGGGCGCATCTGTGACGCTGTCCGCCGACAAGGGCGGCGTCTACCCGCTCTACGTCAGCTTTGGCCTGCCTGGAGGTAGCACGGTGGCCGAGCGGCTGCCGGTCTTTTGCCTGCCCGCGGGCGGGCTGCTTGCCGACCGTGGCGCAAAGGAGACGCGCCTCGAGAACGAGTGGACGCGCCTGATCCTTACCCCGCGCGCTGGCGAGATGGTCTTCCAGGCCCGCCAGCACGACGACCGCCTGGGCAACCAGCGCGCGCGCGTCGGCCCGCCCTTCTGGCCCTCCGAGCTCGACGACTACGAGTTCGACATCGAGCTGCGGCAGAGCGAGGGGCGCGTCACAGCAACCATGACCGCCGACATGCAGTCATACGAGGGCATCAGGTTGTACCGCGAGGTCTCCCTCGGGGCTGGACCACTGATCGAGGTCAGCCACGCCCTGCTGAACCGCGGCGCCGCCACGCACAAGCTGCAGATCAGCACGAGTGTCGACCACTGGCACGACGAGGATGCCACGATCACGGTTCCGCTTGCTAGCGGCTTGGTCTCCTCCCCCCGTCCCGAGTTCCCGGCTGCCGAGGAGGACATCTCCAAGCATCCCGAGGGCCTGGCAGAGCGATGGATCGCGCTCGAGAGCCCACACGGCACGCTCGGCATCGTGTGGGACGACGACATCATCGAGCAGGAGGTGCACTGGGGCAATATCCTGCTGACCAAGCCGCAGACGTGCGCCCCGCAGCAGTGGGCGCGCTACGGGCGCCAGTTCCTGTATGTGGGACCCGGCGACTGGCGCACGGTGCAGCATCACGCGCGCCGCCTGTGCGGCACAGAGGATCGGGACGAGCCGATCCCGGCGCACACCCGTGCGATCCACGACGTGCACATCGAGCCGATGCCCCTGGTCACGATCGACGACACGGTGACGGCAACGCTCGCCGTCGACAACCTGCGGCGCCGGCCCATGGAGGGACAGATGGAACTCGTCCTGCCGGCGGGCGTCCGCGCCGACCGGACTTTGCTCAGCTTTGAGAATGTGGCACTGGGGCGCGTGGCAGAACAACAGATCGTGCTGCAGCTCCCGCCCGATGTAGGGGTACACGAGGCGCGGGCCCTGTTGCACACGCAGCTCGCCGATGGCGAGGCAACGCTGCCCATCATCCGCCTGGGCAGACCTGGCGAGGTGCGGGTCACACATGCCGACGCCGACGGTCGCTCGGTCCACGTGATCGACAACGGTCAAGCCCAGTTCTCGGTCGCTCCCGGTTTCTGCGGCGCGGTCACCGCCTGGATGGAGGACGGCGTCAACCACCTCCGCTCGCCCTTCCCGGAAGTCAAGACCTTCGCTTGGATGAGCCCGTGGTATGGAGGGGTGACGCCGCTGGCGCTAAAGCCGCGCGCATGGGACATGCCCGGCAAGCTCTACCAGGAGAGCTTTCACGCCCAGGCTGTGGACGCACCGGACGCGCGCGGCATCCCCTGGCAGGGCATACGGCTGGAGGGGCTACTCACGCGCGAGGAACTGGTCGGCCTGGCGGTCGAACTGGACTACCTCACCCTACCGGGCAGCAATCTGCTCAAGCTCGACTATCGCGTCCGCAACCTGACGACAGCGCCGCGGGCGATGAACGTGGGCTGGTTCGTCTTTGCCCAGCCCGGTGCATCCGCCGGCGAGCACACCCTGCGCGGCGCCGCTATCGAGCGCAAGGACACGCCTTGGGAGTCGTGGTCCATCGCTGGCGAGTGGGCGATGGTCACCAACCCACAAGACGGGCGGACCATGTCGATGATCAGCCCGTACCCAAGGGTCTGGATGATGGACTGGGGCCGCGCCGCTGGCTTCTTGGCCTGGATGGATACCGTCGACCTATTGCCGTCAGGATCGACACAGCGTACTTGCTGTCTCGCGCTGTGCCCCGATCCGGAGAGCGCACGGCGCTACGCGTGGCTTGCCAAGGCGCTCTAGACCCACGACAAAGGGGCGCCGAGCGTTGCTCGGCGCCCCAACCTTGTCGTACCCCAGGCGGCGGAAATGGACCCGGTTGTGTGGCTAGCCCTCGTCTCACACCCCGTCTTCCAGTTCCTCCGCTTCCTCCTCGTCCTCGTCGTCTCCCCAGCTCTCCTCCCACAGGTCGTCGAGGACGTAGTCCAGGTCAAGCGGATACCGGCTGACGACCTCGAGCTCGATACCACACTCGGTACACGTCACCCGGTCTCCGACCTGCACGTTTTCCTTGAGCTCCAAGAGCTCACCGCAATCGGGACATAGGGCCCTGTACATGCCCACTCCCCCCCACGTGGTCGTGCACGTGGGGTTCGTCTGGATCGATGGATGGATGTCGCCGCGGACCTGCTACCAGTCCTCGTCCCTGGACTCGCGTGCCTTGCGGCGGCTATCCCGCGTGTTTTGGTTCTTCCGTTTCGATCGTTCGAGTAGTTCCTCACATCGACGGCACAGGAACTGGTGTCCCCGGCCCCGCTCAATGGGCCTTCCGCACTCCTCGCACAGGCGGACCTCACCATATGACTCAGCCCTAGCCATGACGAACCTGTCTCCTCCTGCTGTAGAGCGAAGCAAACGACGGGGTGTTCAGAACGGATGGGGACCGACCAACGAGGGTGCGGCCCTGACCAACGAGGTGATGTTGGCGGTGACTGTACAGATTTGGCTTCCTTGCTCCCTGCATGACCACAGGCGCTCACTATGTAGCTGCTAGCCAGAACACACTACCTTTATACCGCGTTTTTGCTCGTTTGTCAATAGGGAGTTCGCAAACGCGTCCCCTTGTTGACACACGTCCCCCTGCAGTGTATACTCGCTTCGAGCGCCCACCCACCGCTCGCGGAGGTGACCATGCACGCACCGCATTCCCCACGCTCGGAGCGCCTCAAGCGCTTCTGGCGCGAGTACCGTTGGCCGATCCTCGGCGTCGTCGAGGGGTCCCTACTGCTCTTGGGCTACGTGGGCTTTCGGCGGTATGCTGCAGCCCTCGGCCAATCTCCTTCCCCCCTGGACCTCCTCTACGTGACCGTGCAGCTGGTCACGCTCGAGTCCGGGGCTGTGTCGGGCCCACTGCCTTGGGAGCTCGAGCTCGCCCGCCTCCTCCTGCCGCTCGTCAGCGCGTACACGGCGCTTGCCGCCTTTGCCTCCCTCTTTCGCCGCCAGATCGAGTCGGTGCGCCTGTGGTTCATCCGTCGCCACGTCATAGTCTGCGGACTCGGGGCCAAGGGCTCGGCGCTCATCGCCCGTTTCCTCGAACGCGGCGACAGCGTGGTCGTCGTCGAGCAGGACCCCGCACACGAAGCCCTGGATGCCTGCCGCCACATGGGCGCGATCGTCCTCACCGGCGATGCGCGCAGCGTCGATGTCTTGCGCCGCGCAGGCGCCCACCGCGCGCGATACCTGATCGCCGTCTGCGGCGACGACGGGGTCAATGCCGAGGTCGCCGTCCGCGCGCGCGAGCTCTCTGCCGTACGCCCCAGCCATACGCTCACGTGCGCGATCCACATCGTCGATCCCCGCCTGTGGATGCTGCTGCGCGAGTGCGAGATCACGGTCGAGCAGCACAGCCTCGTCCGACTCGAACTGTTCAGCATCTTTGACCATGGTGCGCGCAGCCTGCTGCAGGCCTATCCCCCTGCCGGTCGTACCAGCCTGCGCGAGGGCGATGCGCCGCATATTGTGGTCGTCGGCCTAGGTCATCTCGGCAAGAGCCTGATCGTTGCCGCAGCCCGAGAGTGGTGGGATAGGGGCGCGGGCGCAGGGCCCCGGATCCGGATCTCTGCCGTCGAGTGTGACGCCGTTCGGGAGTGCCTCAGCCTGCAGGCATCCTACCCTCGCTTGGCGCAGGCGTGTGACCTCGTCCCCTACCCGATCGATACGCGCGCTCCCGAGTTCCAGCAGGCGGCGTTCCTGCACGACGCCAGCGGCGCCGACGCATGTCCTGTGACCACGGTCTATGTCTGCCTGGACGACGAGTCCCAAGCCCTGCAGGCTGCGCTGACCCTCTTGCAGCAGACGCGCCCGTTCCGTATCCCAATCGTGATCCGCGTCGCCGCCGACGCCGGGCTTGCCGCCCTGTTGGCGCAGAGCCGCGTCCGCCAGGGCGCCTTCTCCGACCTGCACACCTTTGCCCTGATCGAGCACACCTGCACGACCGAGATGGTCCTGGACGGCACACACGAGCTCCTGGCTCGGGCGATCCATCGCGAGTACGTCCGCAGCCAGGAAGCCGCCGGGCAGACTCCCCTCACCAACCCGGCGATGCGTCCTTGGGAGCAGCTCCCGGAGCAGCTCCGCGAATCGAACCGCCGCCAGGCAGACCAGATCGGGGTCAGGCTGGATGCAGTGGGCTATACGACCGTGCCGCTCACCGACTGGGAGGCGGGCGCTTTCCAGTTCACGCCCGAGCAGATCGAGGTCATGGCAGAGATGGAGCACGCGCGTTGGGTGGACGACCTGCGCCGGGATGGATGGCGCCACGCGCCTGGTGCGCGTGACCCTGTACGCCGCACCCACCCCGCCCTCCTCCCGTGGGCTGAACTCCCCGAAGAGGAGCGGGAAAAGAACCGCGTCATCGTCCACGAGCTGCCCGCCCTACTCGCCCGAGCCGGCTTCCAGATCCACCCGCGGCAGTAGGCCCGCGCTTCGTTCACGGGTACTGCGGGCAGGTCTTGTGATAGGGCGTGTCACGCAAGTACACCAGCCACTCGTCCTCGGTCATGTTCCGCCCGGCGATCCGGCAAGCCTCGTCCACCCACGTCGCTAGACGCAGGTCCCACAGGGCGATCGCGCCGCCTCCCCCACACGCCAGCGTCTGCCCGTCTGGGCTGAACGCCGTGCTCACCGTCGGGCTGTCGATCGCCTGCCCGATCGGGCGTCCACTCTCCACATCCCACAGGATCACCTCGCCCCCTGCGGCGGAAACCAGCAACGCGCCGTCCGGGCTAAAGCGCGCATAGGCGACCGAATTGCTGTGCCCCGACAGGAAGGGCGAGCGCACGCGCCCGGTGGCGAGGTCCCACAGCAGAACCCGCCCGTGGTTGCTGCCGGAGGCCAACACCTGCCCGTCCGGGCTGAACGCCAACCAGGTGATGTAACCCGAGTGTTTGTAGAGTGGCCCCATGAGGCGCGCCCCGCTCTCGATATCCCACACCGTGATCGACATATCGGCCCAACTCGCCGTCGCCAGCATGCGCCCGTCCGGGCTGACCGCTGCGCAGCTGTTCTCGCCCCCCAGTTCCTCGGTCAGGGCGGAGAGCGGCGCGCCCGTCCGCGGGTCCCACAGCGCGACCTGCCCGTCGAGGTCGGTCGCGATCAGCGCCCGGTCGTCGTCGGTGAACGCGATCTCCCGCGCAGCGCTCTCGGTCTGGATCGGGGGTGTGTCCCACGGCTGCCCCGTCGCCACATCCCACAGCCGGATCGCCTTGTCAAAGCCGCTCGAAGCCAGTACCGTGCCATCCGAGTTGAGGCCCAACCCGACGACGATCGACGTGTGCCCGACGAACCGCTCGCCGATCGGCGCCCCCGTCGCCACGTCCCACAGCATCACCCGTCCACCGTCGTCTCCCGAGGCAAGGACGGCGCCTCCCGCGCTGAACGCGAGGTGAGTCACCGTGTGTATATGCCCGGTCAGCGCGGGTCCCGCAGGTTGCCCGGTCGCCGCGTCCCACAGGCGGACCGTCTTGTCGTAGCTGCTCGAGGCTAGCGTGCGCCCGTCGGAGCTAAAAGCGACGTCAGAGATCGGGGCGGTGTGTCCTTCCATGGGCGCGCCCACCCGTGCGCCGCTCGCCACGTCCCACACCAGCAGCCCATTGCCCGCTCCTCCTGCCGCGACCAGCCTGCCGTCTGGGCTGAACGCGATCCCGCTTCCCTCGATCATCCGGTTCAGCGGCATGGCTTCCATCGGCAGCGCCGTGGCTGCGTCCCACACTACCACGAACGCGCTGTAGGTGGCGCCCCGCTCATAGCCCGTCTCGAACCGCTGCACCGCTTCGCTGCTCGCCAGATCCCACAGCGCGAGCACGTGATCCCTGCCCGACGAAGCGAGCAGCGCGCCATCCGGGCTGAACGCCACGCGATCCACGCTGCGATCGTGACCGGCGAGCGGGCGCGTGGCGGGCTCGCCCGACGCGGCATTCCACACCTGCAACGCCCCCTCTGCGCCGCCCAGGGCCAACAGCCGCCCATCCGGGCTGAATGCCATCGACGCGATCTCTTGCTCCAGCTGCGCTTCGAACGCGCTCACGCGGCTGCCCGCCGCCACATCCCATACGACCACCCTGCCCTGGCTGTCGGCGACCGCCATGAGCGCGCCCGCTCGTCCAAGCACAGCGCGCGAGACAGTCCCATCCTCTCCCCCGACTGCCGTCTGCCGAACGGCGCCCCCCGCCGCAGCCTCCCATCGGATGGCCCTGCCCTCCGCACCAACTGAGACGAACGCGTCCCCCTCTGACGCGGCGACCAGGCCCTGTATCCGCCCGTCGTGCCGGTCGAGGCGTTGACCGACAGGCTGCCCGCTTGCGACATCCCACACCACGATCGTCGGCTCTGACCCACCCGAGATCAGCGTCTGCCCGTCCGGCCCAAAGGCCAAGCTGTAGGCGCCCCCCCGATGCGCGATCTGGCGCTCGATCGTGTACTGTCTCTCGAGGTCCCACAGGTACACGGAGCCCGCGCTGCCGCCATCCGCCAGCGTGATGCTGTCTGCCGACGCGATCAGGGCGCCGCCTGGATGCGCCGCCAGCGTCCCTCCTATCCCGGCATAGGTCTTGACGGCGCCTACCGGCACGCGCGTGCTGCCCTCGCGCGTCGCCTTCCGCAGCGCACGCATGTCCCAGAACACGACGTCGTTGTCGAGCCCCCCCGACACGGCGCGATCGCCCCCCTCCACGAAAGCCACGCTTAGCACCCACGCGGTATGCCCGCTCAAGGGTCCGCCCAGTAGCCACGCCTGACCGGCAACGTCCCAAAAGTAGACGCTGCCCTCTCTCGTCCCGGCGGCGAGCGTCGCCCCATCGGGGCTGAAGGCCAACGCCCTGACGTCCTCGTCAAAGCCCTCGATCTGCAGGTCGACTCTCCTCGCTGCCAGGTCCCACAGGACCACCTGCCCGTCGGCACCCCCCGAGGCCAACCACTTCCCATCCGGGCTGAACGCCAGGCTGTGCACGAACTTTGTGTGCGCGCCCGCCAGCACGCCGACCTGCGTCCCACTTGCCACATCCCACAGCGCCACTTCTTCCGTGTGGCCCGCCCCTGCCAACAGCGCGCCGTCCGGGCTGAAGCACAGCGCGCTCATGGTGCGGAGGTCCTCGATCGGCAGCTCCTGCCGCGCCTCTGGGTTCGCTACCTCGAACAGCAGCACCCGCTTGTCGTACAGGCCAACGGCGAACAGGCGCCCGTCTGGGCTGACGGCGATCGCGCTCAGCCCGCGCGCCTGACCCGTGTTCCACGTCCCGATCCGCGACCCGCTCGCCGTCTCCCAGAGCAGCACCTGCCCCCTCCCGTCTCCCGCCGCCAGTATCCCACCTGTCTGGTCAAGGGCCACGGCGCGCGGAGCAGGGCTCCGGTTGCTGACCAGCACTTGGCGTAGGTAGGGACGCGCCGTGAGCGCGCTGAGCAGGCTGCTCCGCGCATCGAGCGTGTCCGCGATCTGGATCGCCTCTACGCTCAACAGCAGCGCCAGGTCGAGCTGGCTTTCCAGCTGTATCGAGGCCTGGACCGCCAGCTCCCGCGACTGCGCCGCCCGTCGCTCGAGCTCCGTGTCCGCCTGCGCCGTGGCGCGCGCGTGCGCCTCGGCGACCGCCTCCGACTCTGCCGTCGCCCGCACGTGCGCCTCGGCGACTGCCCGCGCCTCCGCCGTCGCCCGCGCCGCAGCCTCGGACAGCGCCTCCGCCTCCGCCGTGGCGCGCACGTCCGCTTCCCACAGCGCCACCGCTTCCGCCGTCGCGCGATCCTGCGCCTCTGCGACCGCCACCGCCTCGGCGGTTGCCCGCACGTACCCCTCCCGCACGGCTTGGTTGCGCTGCGTCCACGCCACGACGCCCAGGGCGATCGCGACGAGCAGGCCCAGCACGACCGCCCCCATCGTGACCCGCTGACGCCGGTTCGCGGCGCGTCGGCTGGCGAGGATGTACCGCGTGTGCAGCGCCGTCGGCTGCGGGTCCTTGCCCCCCGCGCGCTCCAGCCAGGCCTCTGCCTGCGCGAGGTCGCTCCCTCGCAGCAGATAGCTGCCCTCGTCGCCGCTGCGCTCCCACTCCAGGGCGCGCACCTGCAGCCGCGTATGCCCCTTGACCCACTGCTGATCGGTCTCGACTGCCTCGATCAACGCCCGGAAGGCCTCGCCAAAGTCCTCGTCGCGCTGGCAAAAGATCCAGTTCAGCGCCGACAGCGCCGGGTGCACCTCCCCTGGCGAGACCTCGCTCACCACGACCGGCACCAACCGCTTGTTGTGCGCCAACGCGTGCTCGATCTCGTGCCCGCACACTTGCGAGGATACCGAGTCGGGGCTGATCAGGAACACAAAGGCGTCTGCCTGCTCGATCGCGGCGTACACCTCTGCTAGCCAGTCCACGCTCGGGGGGATGTCCTGCCAGTCGATCCACGTCTCTAGGTCGCGGTTCTTCAGGGCTTGGTGCAGGATGCGCGCGAAAGCGATATCGCGACGCGAGTAAGAGATGAATACATCGGCCACAGCGCACTCTCCTTGCACTACGCTCCCGGGTCCTGCCCCACCCACCACGTGGGCGCGCGGGACCGGCAGGCATGGACATTCTACCACGAGGCAGGCTTGCTGTCCATGCCGCAATGGAGGTGCGTCGGCGCTCGGCACACCGCCCAGTTCGCCGCCCCTCCGCCAGCTTCCTTGACATCCCTTCCCTTGTGTAGTATCCTCAAGCACATCCCACTCCCCGCGATACATCACAGCCACTTGGAGGGCGTATGAAGGTTCTCGTCACCGGAGGAACAGGCAATGTCGGGCGCGCGGCGGTGTGGCGGCTCGTTGAGAACGGTCACCAGGTGACCGTGATCGGGAGGCGCCCCGACTTGCAGGTCGAGGGCGCGACCTACAAGCAGTGCGACATCACAGACTTCCCTGCCCTGCGCGAGCACGTCCGGGGCATGGAGGGCATCGTCCACCTCGCCGCGATCCCCTACCCGGGAGGCGCCCCCGGACAGGAGGTCTTTCGCGTCAACTGCAGCGGCACGTACAACGTCTACCGCGCCGCCGCCGACGAGGGCATCCCCAAGCTCGCGAGCGCCAGTTCGATCAACGCCCTGGGTTACAACTATGGGCGCGTGAGCTTCCCGATCCAGTACTTCCCGATCGACGAGGATCACCCGAGCTACACCACCGACTCGTACTCCTTCTCCAAGGAAGTGGTGGAACAGATCGGCGACTACTTTTGGCGGCGCGAGGGGATCTCGAGCGTCAACCTGCGCCTGCCAGGCGTGTACGAGTTCGACGCGGAGCGCTTTGAGCGCATGCGCGGCTTCATGGGCCATTTCCGGCAGGCCTTTGAGGCGCTGATGTCGGCGCCCGAGGGCGAGCGGCGCGCGCGCGTGCGCGCGGCGATCGCGCGGTTCGACGCCTCACGCCCTGAGCGATCCATGCCCATGCCGCGCGAAGAAATGCACCGGCGTTGGGCGGCGCTGCGCGACGACCCGGACATGGCCCTCCTGTGGGGCGGCTTTGGGCGCAGCAACTTTTGGGCGAGCATCGACGCCCGCGACTCGGCGCAGGCCTTCGAGGCGGGCCTGCTCGCCGAGTACACGGGCAGCCACCCCCTGTACGTTAACGACAGCCACAACGCCGCCGGGATCGACTCGGAGACACTCGTCCAGGTCTTCTTTCCCGAGGTCGAGGGGCGCGCGCACCCCTTGCAGGGCACCGAGACCCTGGTCAGCATCGACCGGGCGCGCGCCGTGCTCGGCTTTGAGCCCGCGCACTCGGCCCGCGAGTGGTTTGACTGACGACCGGCGCCGCACGGCGCCTGGGAGCGGATCGCCAACGAGGGAGGGTACTCACATGCACGTTCTCGTGACCGGAGGCATGGGCGACGTCGGGCGCGCCGCCGTCCAACGCCTCGTCCAGCATGGGCACCGCGTGCGCGTCGTCGGGCGCACCCCGGGGCTCCACGTCGACGGGGCCGAGTACCGCGCCTGCGACGTGACCGACTTTGGCCTGCTGCGCGAGCAGGTCCGCGGCGTGGACGCGATCGTCCACCTCGCCGCGATCCGCCATCCCTCCATGGCGCCCGGGCAGGAGATCTTTCGCGTCAACTGCACCGGCACGTACAACGTCTACCGTGCCGCCGCCGACGAGGGGATCGCGCGCGTCGTGTCCGCCAGCTCGATCAACGCCCTCGGCTACTACTTTGGCGCTCGCGATTTTCCGCTGCGCTACCTGCCGATCGACGAGCAGCACCCCACCTGCACCACCGATCCGTACTCCTTCTCCAAACAGGTGCTGGAAGCCACGGCGCACTATTTCTGGCGTCGAGAGGGCATCTCTGGCGTCTGCCTCCGCCTGCCCGCCGTATACGAGGTCACAGAAGAGAGCGAGACCCTGTTGGGCCGCTTCGTGGCGCGTGCACGCGCCGACACGCTCTCCGTGCTCGAACTCCCGCCCGCCGCGCAGCAGGAGCGCGTCCGCCAGATCCTGACGCGCGCGGAAGAGATGCGTCGCCAGCGGACCTGGGAGGGCAGGCTGCAGGACTATGGCATGGACCTTCCCGATGCGGCGTTGGTCTTTGCGCGCAACAACTTTTGGACGAGCGTCGATTCGCGCGACTCGGCGCAAGCGATCGAGCAGGCCCTTCTCGGCGACTACCAGGGCTGCCACCCCCTCTACGTCAACGACAGCCGCAACTTTGCCGGCTTGGAGAGTGAGCTCTTGGCGCGCGTCTTTTTCCCGGACGTCGCGGCGCGCGCGCAGCCGCTCGTGGGCGCGCAGACCCTGGTCAGCATCGACGCCGCGCGCGCCCTGCTCGGGTTCGAACCAGCGTATTCGATCCTCGACTGGTAGTCGAGGCGCATCAAGAAGGAGAGCGCACATGTCCCATCGAGACCTCGTGCTCCGCACGCGGAGTTACCGCCGCTTCGCGCCCACGCCCACGCTCGACCGCGAGGCCTTGCGCGCGCTGATCGACCTGGCGCGCTGCTCCGCCTCCGCCGCCAACCGGCAGCCGCTCAAGTACCTGCTCAGCGCCGACGCCGAGACCAACGCCCGTATCTTTCCCTACACCCGCTGGGCGGGCGCGCTCAAGAACTGGGGTGGCCCAGCCGAGGGCGAGCGCCCGACCGCCTACATCGTCATCCTGGGCGACACCCAGATCAGCAAGGGCTTTGGCTGCGACCACGGGATCGCCGCACAGTCGATCATGCTCGGCGCGACCGAGATGGGCTTTGGCGGGTGCATGGTCGGCGCGCTCGACCGTCCGGGTCTGCGCGCTGCGCTGGCGATCCCGGAGCGCTACGAGATCCTGCTTGTCCTCGCCCTGGGCAAGCCGGCGGAAAAGGTCGTCCTCGAGGACATGCCCCCCGACGGCAACCACGATTACTGGCGCGACGAGCAGGACGTGCACCACGTGCCCAAGCGCTCGCTGGACGAGCTGATCCTCGGCTAGCGCCCGGTTGGTGCGCCTGGAGCGAGCGGAGACTCCTCGAGGGGAGCCGTTCGGCCCTTCTTGGATTGCGCTGCATCTCTAGGCAGTCCGTGCGAGAGTGGAGGACGCTATGACCAAAGCGATCGTCGTGAATGGCAGCCCAAACGCGGACAAGGGCAACACCGGGTTTGTGCTCGCACACTTTGTCGCCGGCATGGCGGATGCCGGCGCAGAGGTCGACATGGTGCACGTCGCGCAGCTCGACATCCGCGCCTGCACCGGCGAGTTGCGCTGCTGGTACCGCAGACCGGGCGAGTGCTACATCAAGGATGACATGCGTGCCCTCTACCCCCGGCTCTGCGAGGCCGATCTCTTGGTCCTCGCCACCCCGGTCTACATCCCCCTGCCCGGGGAGATGCAGAACCTCATGAACAGGCTCTGTCCGCTCGCCGAGCCCCGCCTCGTGACGCGCGAGGGCCGCACCCGCGCCCGTTTTCGTGAGGGCGTGCACATCGCCCGGATCGCGCTCGTGTGCACCGGCGGGTGGTGGGAGCGGGAAAACGCGTCCACAGTCGTGCGCATCGCGCAGGAATTCGCCGAGGTCGGCAGCGTCCCCTTTGCCGGCGCGGTGCTCAGGCCGCATGCGGACCTCATGCGCCGAGACGGAGAGGTGACCGAGGAGGGACAGGCGGTCTGCGCGGCGCTCCGCCAGGCGGGCGAGGAGTTGATCTGCGACGGTTCGGTCGCCGACGCCACGCTGGAAGCGGTCGCCCGCCCCCTCATCTCGCGCGAGGCCTACCAGCACGCGCTCAACGCGGCGTTGGACCGCGTGAACCGCCGCGCAGCCGATGCATAGCGCGCTCAGGGGACAAGCGCAGAGGAGGAGCTATGGCAAGCTCAACTGCGTATGACCACATCGTCGTCGGATCCGGACCGGGCGGCGCGACGCTCGCGCGCGAGCTGGCGAGAGCCGGGCAGCGCGTCTTGCTCCTCGAGGCAGGCTCCCGCGTGACCGGTACCGGTCTGTGGGGAAGCAGGCGCGCCCACCTGGGCGACGAGGGACGCCTGCTCCGCACCACGGGCGGGGTCTGGATCGGGCGACCGCGCGTTCTGGGCGGCGCCTCCTACATCGGCATGGGCAACGCCGTCACCCCACCGCAGGCGATCCTCGACGAGTGGGAGATCGACCTCTCCTCTGAGCTCGTAGAAGCGCGTGAGGACCTCCGCGTGCAGCTCACGCCAGATGCGTTCGTCGGCCCCGGCACGCGCCGCATCGTCGAAGGCGCGCGGTCCGTCGGCTGGGAGATGCGGCCCACTCCCAAGTGCGTGGACTTTGCCCGCTGCAAGGGGTGTGGTCTGTGCATGTGGGGCTGCCCGACCGGCGCCAAGTGGAGCGCCGTCGAGTTTGCGGATCAGGCGGTCGCCGTGGGGGCAGAGATGCGGCTCGAGACCGAGGTCCAGCGCGTGCTGCACAACCACGGGCGCGCCACGGGCGTCGCTGCCCTGTCGCGGGGAGAGCGGATCGAGTTCCACGCTCACACGGTCACCCTCTCTGCCGGCGCACTCGGCACCCCGCGCATCCTGCAGCGCTCGGGGATCACGGAAGCGGGCCAGGGCCTCGCCGGCGATCTCTTCCAGGGCACGTACGGCACCACGCCAGACGTTGGGATGAAGGGAGAGCACATCCTCGCCACTTACCTCGAGGCGCACATTGCGGAGCGAGCGCTCTTTGCCGCGCCCTACATGTACGTCCCCTACATCCTGATCCGTGACATCGACGGCGATGCCCCCACCCGGCAGACCCTCGGCTACCAGCTCAAGACCCTGATCCGGTCGCGCGCCGTCGACGCCGACCACATGATCGGCATGATGACCAAGATCCGCGACGAGCGGAGCGGCGAGGTCAAGGCCGATGGCGCCGTCGTCAAGGAACTCACCACCCACGATCGTGCCAAGCTCGACGAGGCCTACGAGATCAACCGGCAGATCCTGATCGCTGCAGGGGCGGCGCCCGACAGCATCTTCCGCGGCGCATACGAGTCCGGGCATCCCTGCTGCACTGCCGCGATCGGCGAGATCGTGGATCGCAACCAGCGCACGGCGATCGAGGGCCTCTACGCCAGCGACGCCAGCGTCTTCCCCACGCCGCTCGGCATGCCGCCGACGCTGACTATCGTCGCTCTGTCGAAGCGCCTGGCGAAGCACCTGCTGGCATAGGGGCACCCTCGCGCTCGGCGGATCCAGTTGTCTGCTGGGGCAGATTGGGCTACAATCTGAGCGAGAGTCGTGCTCGCGCCCCATTGCTCCGCCCACATGCCATCGCAAGGAGGCCTGACATGCCCGATCCCATCGTCCACACCACTGCCGGGCGCGTGCGCGGCGCGCAGGTCGACGGCATCTATGCCTTCAAGGGCATCCCCTACGGAGGCCCGACGGGCGGGCCCGCCCGTTTCATGCCGCCCGCGCCGCCCACCCCGTGGCCCGGCGTGCGAGACGCGCTCCGCCTCGGGCCCCGCTGCCCGCAGCCCAAGGGACCGGTGCTCAACGTCACGCCCCGCATCACGACCCTCTTTGGCCCGGTAGAGCCGGAGGATGAGAGCGAGGACTGCCTGGTCCTGAACGTCTGGACCCCAGGTCTCGGAGACTGCACGGACCGTCCGGTGATGTTCTGGTGCCACGGCGGCGCGTACATGTCTGGCTCTGCGGGTCACCCCTGGTACGACGGCGCAGCCCTCGCCCGGCGCGGCGACATAGTCGTCGTCACCGTCAACCACCGCCTCGGGCCTCTCGGCTACCTGCACCTGGGTGACCTCGCCGGCGACGCCTATGCCGCCGCCGGGAACGCCGGTATGCTCGACCTCGTCGCCGCCCTCGAATGGGTGCGCGACAACATCGCCGCGTTCGGCGGCGATCCCGGCAACGTGACCCTCTTTGGCGAGTCGGGCGGAGGAGGCAAGGTCAGCATCCTGATGGCGATGCCCGCCGCCCGCGGGCTCTTCCATCGAGCGATCGTGCAGAGCGGTCCGGCATTGGAGGCGATGTCGCGAGAGCGTGCCGCCAAGACCGCACGCCGACTCCTCGCTCACCTGGGCGTGCGCGCGCCCGACCTCGCGCGGCTGCACACCATGTCCACGGATCAGCTCCTGGCGGCGCAGGCGGCGGCATCGCGCTGGAACCCGTTCTTCATGCTCGGGCCCGTGGTCGACGGGCACGTCCTGCCCCGACCGCCCTTCCCGCCTACATTGGCCCCGGACCATCCCGCGGCGAACATACCCCTCCTGATCGGCACCAACGCCGACGAGGCGACCCTCTTTATGGGCAACATCCCCCTGCTGGGCACGTTCAGCGAGCCGCGCCCAGTCCTCTCCTCCCTCGCCCTGCAGGTGGTGACCCGGCTGATCGTGGGCCGGTCGGCGGCACGCGTGCTCGCCGTCTACCGCCACACGCGCCCCGACGCCGCACCTGCCGAGCGCTTTGCCGCCATCATGTCCGACTGGGTCATGCGCATGGCGTCGATCCGGCTCGCCGAGCGCAAGCTCGCCGCCGGTGGGGCGCCCGTCTACATGTACCTCTTTGCCTGGCGTACGCCCGTGTTGGACGGCAGGCTGCGCGCCACGCACGCCCTCGAGATGCCCTTTGTGTTCGATAACGTCGACCGTGCGGCGAGGATGACCGGCGGTCTGTCCGAGTGCCATGCGCTTGCCGCGCGCGTGAGCGCTGCCTGGATCGCGTTCGCGCGCCACGGCAATCCCAACCACGCCGACCTGCCCGACTGGCCTGCCTACGTACCCGACGAGCGTGCGACGATGGTCTTTGACCGCGAGTGCCACGTCGTCTGCGATCCCGCGCAGCAGGAGCGGCTCGCCTGGGTCGGCATCCGCGTGCGGTCGCTCTAGCGTACCATCGGCGCCGCACGCTGGGCAGGGCCAGATCACAACCACGAACGGAGGGACACAATGCCAGACCTACAGACCGTACTCGGTCCCGTCGACGGCGAACGCCTGGGCCTAATCCTTGCCCACGAGCACCTGTGCACCGATCTCCGCACGCCCGATCAGCCTGGACAGGGCGAGGCCGATCCGGACGACGTCGTGCGCGTCATGGGGCCCTACCTGGACGAAGCCTCGGACGCCGGCGTCAGCGCCCTGATCGAGTGCACGCCGCCCGGCGTGGGCCAGAACGCAGCCGCGATCGAGGCCCTGGCGCGCGCCTCGTCCGTCGCGCTGATCATGCCCACCGGTCTCTACCGCCAGCAGTGGATTCCGGCGCAGGCGCTCGCCATGAGCGACGCACAGCTCACCGCCTGGATGATCGCCGAGCTCACGGAGGGCATACAGGGCACGCGTGTCCGCGCGGGGTTCATCAAGATGGGCGTCAGCAACGAGGCGATCACGCCCGATGAGGCGCGCAACCTACGCGCCGCGGCGCGCGCTGCTCGCGAAACGGGCGTCCTCGTCGCCAGCCACACCTCAGGCCCGCTCAGCGGGCAGCACGCCCTCGAGCAGCTCGACATCCTGGCGTCACAGGGACTCCCCGGAGAGCAGTTCAACTGGGTGCACGCCCAGCACGCCGACGTGAGCTATCACGCGCAGGCTGCCCGGCGCGGGGCCTACATCGGCTTTGACAACCTCAAGCCCGAGGAGGAGGACCGCTATGTCCGTCTCGTACTCGACGCGATCGAGGCGGGCCTCGCCGAGCGGATCCTGCTTTCGCACGACAACGGCTGGTACAGGCCCGGCGAGCCCGACGGCGGCGCGAGCCAAGTTCGCGGCTTCACCTATCTCGTCCGCGGCTTTCTGCCCCGCCTTCGCGGGGAGGGCATCGGCGAGGACCTGATCGCCTTGATGACCCACGCCAACCCAGTGCGCGCCTTCTGCGTGCGCCCCTCCTAGCGAGGGATTCGGAAGCGATCGCCAAGCCAGGGCGCACCTTCTGGCATGCCGCCTGGCGGACCACTAGCCGTACGCGCCGTAGCGGTGCGCCGTTTCAAAGTAGGCGCGCACGTTCTCGATCGGCGTGCCTTCGCGGATCGAGTCGCTGGTCCCGAGGATAAAGCCGCCTCCCGGCGCGGCGACCTCGATCGCCTCGCGGACCGTGCGCGCCACCAGGTCGGGGGTACCCATCTTGATCACGTAGAGCAGGTCGACGTAACCCTTCAGGCACGTCCGCTCCCCGTAGAGGCGCTTGGCCTCTGCCAAGTCCACATCGCCCACTGGAGGCGGGGTGAGCGTCTCCACGACATCTGCGCCGGCGTCGACATAGTCCCCCAGTGTACGCATCATCTTGCCGTCGTCGTATACGTGATAGATCCCGTCGTAGGCGTGCACCAAGTCGGCATGCGCGCGGATCAGAGGCACGAAGCAATCGCGGAAAATCGCGGGCGACCAGCCCGCGCTCATCGAGGCATAGTACCACGTCCCAAAGATCACGCGCGCGCCCTGTTCCAGCGTAGCCTTGAGCAGCTCCAGGCTGTACGCCTGGAAGCTCGCGAACTGGCGGTCAAAGAACGGGCGGTCCAAGTAGTAGTCCATCATCAACTGCGACATCCCCCGCGCCTCGCCGAGAAAGTGATCGAGCGGAGGGTTCACCGTCACTTCGACGATCCCGGCTTCGCCGACCAGGCGAGACGTTTCGAGATACTCCGCCAGGTTGACCGTCTCTGGCCCAGGCAGGATGTAGCGCAGCCGCTCCAGGTCCGCGGCGTCCTTGACCAGGTGCTCGCGCTTGACCGGGCTGGGCGAGACCCCATACTCGCGCCCGGGCGGCGCGAGGTAGGTCTCGTCCGACAACGTCCCAGCTGGGGTCTCGAACGTGCGCCACACGGTCACGCTCCCATCTTGCTCCTCGATCCGTTGGCGCACGCGCACCTCTGGCGGGAACCAGCGATAGGTCAGCTGCGGCGACCACAGCATCGCCGGCACGGGCCCACCCAGGGGCAGCATCACGTCGAATCCGAACTCGCGCGCTGCCTTCACGTGGTGCATCCACGAGCTCGAGCCATAGTAGCCGACAAGGTAGGCGCCGATCCGGGGCGAGATCGGCACGCG
>JAFGIE010000136.1 GCA_016929775.1 Anaerolineae bacterium | reverse complement strand
CCCTCTTTATGGCGAGTAGGGCTGGAGCCCGGTCAGCTGTAGCGTTCCTGCTGCGAGTGCCTGCTGCGAGTGCATGCTCTGTGCGCGCTTTCCACTGCTGCACCAATCCAAGCCTGTCGGGGGCAGCGGAAGGCACATGCCAGGGTGTGCTGGGGGACGTCGCTTGCCGGAGGACTGAAGGCGTGGTATGATTGGTCTATAGTGCCCGCATGGCACGATCGAGCGCCCCCCGGAGCGAGTCAATGAACTGCCGATATCGTCTACCCGTTTTCCTGCTCCTTTTGGTCTCTGCGACGGTGGTCATACTCCCGAGCGCTCCCATGTTCCACAGCCTGCCCCACCGAGACGCAGGCGTGTTCTTGTACGTGGGCCAACAGATCCTGCAGGGGCGACTTCCATATCGGGACGTGTGGGACCACAAGGGACCAGCCTTGTACTACCTGAATGCATTGGGGCTTGCGTTGTCGGGAGGCTCAGAGTGGGGCGTATGGACCTTGCAGCTCGTTCTGGTCTGCGCAGCCGCGTATCTGGGTTTCCTTGCGCTCGAGAGCATCGTCGGGCCCAGGATCGCAGCCCTCAGCTCGGTATCGTGGCTGGCTTGCTTGTCTGTCTGGTGGAGCTATGGCAACCGGGTCGAGGGATTTGCTTTGCCCTTTCACTTTGCGGTGCTCTATGTTCTCCTGGTCCGTCGTGAACCCGTGCGCGCCTGGGTGATCGGCATCTGCTGCTCCGGGTGCCTGGCCCTGCGACCCGATCTGGTTGTCTTTCCGCTTACCGTCGCACTCTACCTCTTGGGCTCCGCAGTCCTCGCACGCCGCTGGCGAGAGGCCATGGGGAGAGCCCTAGGCATGGCCCTCGGGTCGGCGCTTGTTCTGGGCCCCATCATGGCTGGATTTGCGCTGCAGGGCGCGCTTGCAGATCTGATCGACCAGGTCTTCACCTACAACCTGGTCTACATGGCGTCCCATCCCGCGAACCGCGCGGCTGTAGTTGGGCAAAGCACCCAGCTCATCTTTCGTCTTGGCATCGCCACCTTGCCTCTAGCATGGGTCTTGGCTATCGTCCGAGAGTTGTCAGAGACGCGCGCGCAGCTTCCAGGAGGATTGCGCTTTGTCGGTCTGGTGGGCTTTCCACTGACACTGCTGCAGTCGAGTGCCTCTGGAATGGGCTACATGCACTACTTTATGGCGTTGCTGCCCCCATACCACGTGCTGCTGTGTGTGTTACTGTGGACAGTGGATGTGACAGTGGGCGCCATTCGACCACGCAGGTTCCTCAGTCCCAGGCTTCTGAGGCATATTGCGGCGATCGCGATCGTCCTGGTCAGCATCGTGCCGGTTGCCCGGTATCTCAGATTGGCCCTCGATACGCACCTGCGCGACACGGCTTGGCCCGAGGCGCATCCAGCGGTCAGGTACGTGAGGGAGCGCGTCCCCGTGGGCGAAACGGTGCTTGTGTGGGGGGCAGAGTCGGGCGTCAACTTTGCATCGGGCTACCGATCGCCCACCCGGTACGTGTACCAGTATCCGCTTCTCACCCGAGGCTACCAGACTTCCGCCAAGGTAGACGAGTTCTACGCGGACATCGCTGGCTCCAAGCCCTATGTCATCATCGATACATCCTCGACGAACGGAGCGATTCCGCCTCTTGATCGCTCTGAACGCGCGGACTGGAGCGCGAACCGGGCCTGGTTCGAGCTTCCATCAGAGATGGATCGGGTCTTTGCCTACATCGAGGCCTACTACCAGCGTGTGTTGGTCCTCACACCACCCGGATGGGCTGTATATACGCGGATCGATGCAGAACGAGACGGCTGATCGGGGGCCTTCATAGTGTACAGACATCCCTACTTCAACCTCACGCTCCACGACGACCGGGAGCTCGCCGCGTACCTGGGCGCCGAGGTCCTGGGACGAGAGACCCTGCACGAGTGGCCCCTGTCGTGCGTCCAGCGCGTCACTACCGCACAGGGGGAGTGGATCTACAAGTCACAGTTCGGTCCGACCGTCGAAGCCGCGTTCTACCGCGCCGCACGGTCGGCGCTGCTCTCTCCCGTGCGCGTCCTCTACCAGGCAGACGGCGATACGTGCACGCTGCGCGCGTACGTCGATGCCCCCCTGATCGAGGCGTTGGACCTGACCGAGGACAAAGCCGCCCGCATGGCCCGCCAGCTGCGCGCGCAGATGGACGCGATCGAGGGCGACCTGCCCTACCTGTACGACATCCGCACGCCCGATCGGTGGCTCGCGTTTGCCGATCGCGCCCTCGCGGACATCGCGGCGCTGATCGAGCAGGGCAGGTACACGGCGACCACGCCCGACATGGTCGTGCAGTTGCGAGGCTGGGCGCACGCCGAGCCCGCGATCGAGGCGATCCAGCGCCTCCCGGGACACGTGCACGGCGACCTGTGCGGGGACAATGTGTTCGTGCTGCCCGATGGCAGCTACCGCGTGATCGACTGGCAGCGGCCCTTCCTCGGCCCAACCGAGGTGGATGTCGCGTCGTTGATCGACTCGTTGGGCTTTGATCCCCTGCATTACGTCCATCCCGCGATCGTGCAGGTGCGCTGCTTTGTGTTGATCCAGTGGGTCACGGTCTGCGCGACGCGCTGGTTCCCGGAGGCGACCGAGCACTATGATCGGCTCACCGCCGAACAGGTGTCCAAGATCCAATCCATATCATAGTGCCAACCACATCCTTGTCGCTTCTCGCAGCACTGGGGATCGCCACGACGCGCCAAGAGCGGGCGCGTCTCGCGATGACAGGAGCGGAGTAGGTTCTCTCCACAGGCGCCCTGGCACGCGGCGGCAAAGTGGCTGCCTGGCGCGCCCAGTTTTGTGGTACAATAGAGGCGTCGAGTGGGGCATGGTCGCCGGACAGCGAGGGGAGCGGGTTCCATGAAAACGACTGACAGGTTTCTGATCGGGATCGTCGCCGCGATCGCGATCGTGGTGGTCGCCGCGCTGGTCCTGACCCGCATCCGTCCCGAGCCAACCTACCGGGCTGACGAGGGACCAGAGGGCGTAGCGCACAACTATCTGCTCGCCCTAGAGAAGGGCGACTATGCGCGCGCCTACGGCTATCTCTCCCCCACACTGGACGGGTACCCTGCCTCAGAGGGCGAGTTCGCCGCGACCGTGCTCCGGGAGCGGTGGATGTTCCGCCGTGATGAGGAGGTGACGCTCGCGGTAGCGTCACACGCCATCGCGGGCGATGCGGCGGCGGTCCAGGTCCACGAGTCGCGGTTCAGCGGGGGCGGGCTGTTCCACACGTCTTCCTATACCTCGCGCTTCGAGATCGCCCTGCGGCTCGAGGAGGGGGGATGGAAGATCGTCGAGTCGGAGGCCTATTTTGCCCCGTGCTGGCTGAGCGAGCGCGGGTGTGCGCCATAGGGAGGTCCACATGGCTACGGTCCGTCGTTGGTACATCTACCTGGTCTGCGCGATCAGCCTCCAGGCTGTCTCCTGGTCGGTGATCGCCCTGCTGCGCAACCTGCTGCTCTCGCGGCTGGCCGCGCCCCCGACCTCGATCGCCTTCGAGGTCGCCGTGATCGTGATCGGCCTGCCTTTCTACCTCGTGCACTGGCTGTGGGGGCAGCGGCTGGCGGCGCGCGCCGAGGAGGAACGGGGGGCAGGTGTGCGCCGCCTCTACCTGTACGGCGCCATGGCTGGATTCCTCGGTCCCATAGTCGCCAACACGTTCTACCTGCTCGCGGCGCTGCTGCGCGCCGAGTCCTCCGTGCCCTGGCTGCCGTACGGACTGCGCCATGCAGACGCGGCGATCTATCACCTGTTGGCGCTGCCCGTCAGCGGGGCACTGTGGGCCTACCACTATCGCGTGTTGGTCGAGGATGCGCGCGCCGTCCCCGAACAGGGGGCGTCAGTAACGATCCGGCGCCTGTACGTCTTTGGCTTCAGCGCTGTTGGGCTGACCATGACCACGATGGGTATCATCTACCTGCTGCGCGGGATATCCTCCTACATGGGCGTGCGAGCCGTCGGCGCGTTGGGGGTGAGCTGGCTGAGTGAGGTCGCCCGGCTTCTCGTGGGCGTGCCGCTGTGGCTGGTCTTTTGGCTGTGGGCGCAGCGCGCGTTCGACCGGCAGGAGGGGGACGAGCGGGACGCCGTCCTGCGCAAGTTCTACCTGTACGGCGCGGTGGCGGTAGGGTCGATCGGCGCGGTGGCGAACGTGACCCGCATCCTGGCGGACCTGTTTGGGCGCCTGCTCTGGGTGCACGCAGGTACGGTTGGGGACGTGGACGTGCGTGCGCCGCTGTCGATCGTGCTGGGCATGGGCGTGCTGTGGGCGTATCACGCGACCGTGATCCGGCGCGACGCCGAGGTGACGGGAGAGGGCCCGCGCCAGGCGGGCGTGCGGCGGCTGTATGCCTATCTGATCGGCGGCACAGGCCTGATCGCGCTCCTGATCGGCTTGGGCGGCGAGATCAACGTGATCATCCGTTCCCTGGGGCAGGGCTTTGGCGCCGAGTTGCGCGTGCAAGCGGCGTGGTTCACGGCGGCGACCCTGGCGGGGCTGCCGGTGTGGGTCGTGCCCTGGCGGCAGCTCCAGTCCCACGCCATGGAAGCGGGTCCCGCGGGCAGCGATGCGCGCCACTCGATCGTGCGCCGGATCTACCTCTACCTGTTCCTGTTCATCGCGACTATGACGGCGCTCGCGGGCGTGATCTACTGCGTGTACAAGACGTTGAGCTGGGCGCTGGGATCGCCTGCGCCGGCGCTGGCTGACCTGGGCCTGGCGATGGCGTACAGCCTGATCGCCGTGGGGGTGTGGGTGTACCACGGCGCCGTCCTGCGCGCCGACCAGCGGCTTTCCCAACGGGAGGAGGCACGGCAGCACGCGGGCTTGCGCGTGATCGTGCTCGATCAGGGAGCGGGATCCCGGTCGCAGGCGATCGTGAGGGCGTTGGTCCGCGAGATGCCTGGACTGGCGCCCGAGACGGTCGCGCTGGACGTACCCGGCGGCGTAGACGAGGAGCTCGCGGCGCGGTTGGTCGAGGCGGACCTGATCGCAGGCCCCTGGACCGCATTTGTGCCAGGCGGCGCGCCCGGCGAGGCCCTGGGTCCGGTCGCCCAGGCAGTGCTGCGCAGCCCGGCGCGGAAGCTGCTGATCCCGGTCCGGGCGGAGGGGTGGGAGTGGGCGGGCGTCGATCGCTGGGACGAGGGCGCCTTGGCGCAGCAGGTCGCCCACGCCGCGCGGCAAAGCCTCGAGGGGGAAGAGGTCAAGCCCATCCGCCCGCTGGGCGCGAGCACAGTGATCTTGATCGTCATCGGCGTGTTGATCGTACTGCCGACGCTGTTCAGCCTGGTCCTTTCGTGGGTAAATCTGTAGCGCACACATGCCCAGCACCCTTGTTCAACCTGCCCAACCCGAGCTGCACGTTCATCCTGCACAGCGCCCGTCCAGAGGGGACCGGCTATCGCGAGCGCAGGCGGTACCCGCTCGAGGGCGCGTCGGACACGCTGCTGGTGGAGCAGGCTTCTGCCGGCGACCCGCTCGAGCAGACGGTGCAGACCCGGCTGCGCATCACGCGCTACGATGCCCAGGGAAACGTGGTCGAGCAAGGCGAGTCCGACTGGGTCTCGCGCTACATGCACCGCTACGAGGTGGTGCACCTCCTCTACCGCTGCGGCTACGAGGTCGAGTCGCTGGCAGGCGACTACCGGAATGGGCCCGTGCGCGAGGGGAGCCAGCTGGTCTTTGAGGCGCGGCTCGCGCGTGCGCCCGCGGGCTAGGCGCAGGGAGGACGAGCTGCGCCCAGGGCGGGAGGCAGAGGCGAGGGGATGCGATGGCGCGGGTCGATGGGGAAACGCAGCCGCAGCTGACCGGATCGCTGAAACGTTCTAGCGGCGTTACGCGTATAAGGAATAGCTCGTTCGAGCGTATGGCCCTGCCATGGACGTCGCAGGGGCGCGAACCGCTACGCAGGCGCGCCCAGGATCGCCCCGAGCAAGTCGCCGTGTCCCTGGCAGAAGGCGTCGGCGGACATGGCTTTCCCGCCCGCCTGTTGGATCTCGGAGAGCACGAGCGCGCCCTCGCCGGTGGCAACCGCGATCGGGCCCGCAGGCAGGGCGATCACCTGCCCGGGTGTTGCTCTCCCGCCCCAGCTGGGCAGGGCCTGTGCGCGCAGGACCTTGAGCCGCTGGCCCTGGTAGGTCGTGTGGGTGCCGGGCCAAGGCGTGAAGGCGCGGACCATGCGCGCGATGTGCGCGGCGGGCGCGCGCCAGTCGATGGCGCCCTGGTCCTTGGTCAGGCGCGGGGCATAGGTCATCCCCTCCTCGGGTTGGGGGCGGGGCGCGATCTCGCCGCGCAGCCAGCGCGGCAGGACCTCGACCAAGAGCTCGGCGCCGATCTGCGCCAGGCGCGGGGTCAGGGCAGCGGTCGTGTCGGTGGGTGCGATCGGGCAGCGCGCCTGGGCGACGATCGGGCCCGTGTCCAGGCCCTCGTCCGTCTGCATAAGTGTGACCCCGGTCTCGTCGTCTCCGTGCAGGATGGCGGCGACGATCGGCGCCGCGCCCCGCCAGCGGGGTAGAAGGGAGGCGTGAACGTTCAGGCATCCGTGCGGTGGGATCGCGAGCACGTCGGCGGGCAAGAGCAGGCCGATCGCGGCGGTGACGAACACGTCAGCCCGTGCTTGCTGCAGCCGGTCGACAGCCTCCGTTGTGCGCAGGGTGCTGGGCTGCCAGACCGGGAGGTTGTGTTCGAGCGCGAAGGCCTTGACCGGCGAGTGGACGAGCACGCGCCCGCGCCCCTGCCGGCGATCGGGCTGGGTGACGACCAAGACGACCTCGTGATCGGCGTGCAGCGCACGCAGGTTGGGGATGGCATACTCGGGCGTTCCCATGAACACGACGCGGGCCATGCTGCACTCCTCTCAAAGCGGACGCACACCTGTGCGCGATTGTAGCATGCTTTGTTTGCCTGGACAACCCAGTTGACATCTGCCGACGACGATGATAGAATCAAACCATGTTTGCGTGGCGTTTCGTACAGTGGGTCCTATCCCGATCACAACCAAGGAGGTATTATGGAAGAGAACCAAGTCCCCACCCCGATGGAAGCCGTCGAGATCACCGATGACGACAAGCTGTGGGCGCTGCTGGGCTGGATCACCGGCGTCGTGGCGCTGATCGCGCTGTTGATGGACGACAAGAAGGCGCGACCCTTCATCAAGTACAACGCGGTGATGGCGCTCGTGGTGATCGTCGTGCTGTCGGTCCTGGTCAGCATCCTCTCTGTGATCACGTGCGGGATCGGCGCGGTCACGGCGATCGCCTACATCTACCCGATCTACCTGGGGATCAAGTCCTACCAGGGCAACTGGGTCGAGGTGCCGTGGCTGACCGACTTTGTCAAGAAGCAGGGCTGGGCCTGGGCGCCCTAGGGTGCGCGTCCTGGAGCGTCGGTAGGTTCGCGAAACCCTTCATCTGTGCCAGGTGAAGGGTTTTCACTTGCTATGCACGCGATCGGGCTGTACGTCCACGTCCCCTTTTGCCGGCACAAGTGCGCCTACTGCGACTTTGTCTCGTACGCGGGGCTGGAGTCGCTGCACGCGCCCTACCTGGCGGCAGTCCGGGAGGAGATGGCATGGGCGCGCGCCGCCGTCGTGGAAGCCGGGGCGCGCGCCGGTACCCTCTACGTGGGCGGCGGCACGCCCACGGTCCTGCCGGCGGAAGACCTGGCGGCGCTGATCGGCGCTGCGCGCGCGTCCTTTGGCCTCGACGCGGACGCCGAGGTCACGGTCGAGGCGAACCCGGGCACGGTGAGCCAGGCGACGCTGCGCGCCCTGCGCGCGGCAGGCGTCAACCGGCTGAGCCTGGGCGTGCAGAGCTTTCACGACCACGTGCTCGGGCTGCTGGGGCGGGTGCACGACGCCGCCGAGGCGCGCGACGCCGTGCGCGCTGCGCGCGACGCCGGGATCGAGAACCTCAGCCTCGACCTCATGTTTGGCCTGCCCGGGCAGACCATGTCCGGTTGGCGGGAGGACGTGCGGCAGGCGCTGGCTCTGGCGCCGGCGCACCTCTCCTTGTACGCGCTGACCGTCGAGGCGGGCACGCCCCTGGCAGCGTGGATCGACGCCGGTACGCTGCCTGCGCCCGACGAGGACCTAGCCGCCGAGATGTACGAGTGGGCGGAAGGGGCCCTCGGGCAGGCGGGCCTGGTCCACTATGAGATCTCGAACTGGGCGCTGCCGGGCTGTGCCTGCCGGCACAACCTCGTCTACTGGCGCAACGAGCCCTACCTGGGCTTGGGGGCGGGCGCACACTCGTGGTGGGACGGCGTGCGCCGCGCGAACCTGCCCGATCCGCGGGCCTACGTCGATGCGATCCGCGCCGGGCGCGCGCCTGTGGCAGAGCAGGAGCGGATCGACCGGGCGCTCGAGATGGGCGAGACGATGATGATGGGGCTGCGCTTGCTCGAGGAGGGCGTGTCCATGGCGCGGTTCGAGGCGCGGTATGGCCTCCCCCTGGAGGAGGTGTACGGCGCCGAGATCGCGCACCTCGTGGCGCGCGGATTACTAGAGCGCGCGCCTGCCGGTGCGCCAGAGCGCATCCGCCTGACCGAGCGCGGGCATCTGCTGGGCAACCAGGTCTTTGCCGCGTTCCTGCCCGACCCACCGTAGCGGCGCTCGCTGCGCAGAGCGCGCCCCACCTCGTCCTCCCGGCGCGCGGGCAGCGCGGCTGGTCGGGGCGGCGAGGCGCATCGCTGCGCCATCTCGTGTTTGGGAGCGTATATGATCCTCCGTCAACTGCTGAGTAACGTCGTGGTTCGCGCCCTGAGCGGCGATGCATCGGTCGAGATCACGGGCCTGACGCCCGACTCGCGCCAGGTCGCGCCCGGCAACGCGTTCGTGGCGTACGTCGGTGAGAACGTGGATGGGCACGCCTTTATCCCGCAAGCGGTGGCGCGCGGCGCAGCGGCGATCGTCGGCGAGCGCGCGCGCCCGGACGACCTGCCCGCGCAGGTGACCTACGTCCAGGCGCCCAACGGGCGGGAGGCGCTGGGTCACCTCGCCGCAGCGTGGTACGGTCATCCCAGCCGGCGCATGACCGTGATCGGCGTCACCGGCACCGAGGGTAAGACGACGACCGTCAACCTGCTGCAGTCGATCGCGCGCGCGGCAGGGCTCAAGACCGGCATGATCAGCACGGTCAGCGCCCTGATCGGCGACCGCTACCAGGACACGGGCCTCCACGTCACCACCCCGGACGCGCTGCCCGTCCAGGCGCTCCTGGCAGAGATGGCGGAAGCGGGGACCGAGGTCGTGATCCTGGAAGCCACGTCGCACGGTCTGGCGCACCATCGCGTCACCGGCGTCGACTTTGACGTGGGAGTCGTGACCAACATCACCCACTCCCACCTCAACTTTCACGGCACCTGGGAGCAGTACTGCGCGGACAAGGCGCGCCTCTTGCGCATGCTGTCCACCACCGCGCGCAAACCGGGCGTGCCCAAGGTCTCGGTGATCAATGCCGACGACCGCTCGTACCCCTACCTGGCGCCGATCCCGGCGGACGTACAGCTTGCCTATGCGCTCGAGGCAGAGGCGCAGGTGACGGCGACTGGCATGCGCGTGGCGGACGGGATACAGGCCTTTTCCGTGCGCGCGCCGGGCGCGGCGTTCGAGCTGCGCACCTCCCTCGTAGAGCGGTACAACGTGTACAACGTCCTAGCTGCCGTCGCAGCTGCGCTGGCGCTGGACGTGCCGGTGGCGGCGATCCAGGAGGGGGTGGCGGCGCTCACGGGCATCGCGGGGCGGATGGAGCGCATCGACGAGGGGCAGGACTTTGCGGCGATCGTCGACTTTGCGCACTCGCCCAACGCCCTCGAGCAGGCCCTGTCGGCGCTCCGGGCGCAGCTCGACGCGCGCTCCGACCGAGCGGGGCGCCTGATCGTGGTCTTTGGCTGTGCGGGGCTGCGCGACGTGGCCCAGCGCGACATGATGGGCGAGATCGCCGGTCGCCTGGCGGACGTGACCGTGATCACCGCCGAGGATCCGCGCACGGAGGACCTGGACGCGATCATCGATCGGATCGCGCAGGGCTGCGAGCGCGGCGGGGCGCGCGAGCAAGCCTGCGAGGGGCACAGCTACTACCGCGTTTCCGACCGCGGGGAGGCGATCGCGCACGCCGTCGGCCTCGCGCGCGCAGGCGACATCGTGGTCGCCGCCGGCAAGGGGCACGAGCAGTCGATGTGCTTTGGCACGGTCGAGTACCCGTGGGACGATCGCGTCGCGATGCGCGCCGCCCTGCAGCGGCTGCTGGGCAAGCCCGCCCCGATCGCCGCGCCCGTGCTGCCGACGGCGCGCCCGTAGGCAGCGTGCGCGGCGTCCCGCCGCCCGTGCGGCGCCGTATCGCATTCCCGCGAGCGTGAACGTGAAAATCGCCGTGATCACCGACCTGCACGCCAATCTGCCCGCCCTGGAGGCGGCGCTCGACGCGATCCGGCGTTGCGGCTGCGACGCGATCGTGCACACGGGCGACGCGATCGCGATCGGACCCTACCCCGCCGAGTGCCTCGACCTGCTACTGCGCACCCCCGACGCCTGGCTGATCAAGGGCAACCACGAGGCGTGGTTCGTGGATGGGCTGCCGTCGCCGCGCCCGGCGTGGCTGACCGAGGGCGAGGTCGCGCACCAGCAGTGGACGCACGCCCAGCTCGACCCTGCGCTGCGGGCAGCCGTGGGCCAGTGGCCCGATCAGGTCGAGCGCGACATCGAGGGCGTGCGCGTCGCCTTCCTGCACTATGCGCGCGACCCGGAGGGGCGAGACCTGCTGCCGATCGTGCGCGAGCGGACGCCGGAGGCGCTCGACCGCGCCTTTGCGGGGCAGCGCTGCCAGGTCCTGTTCTACGGGCACGATCACGAACCGGCGGACGTGCGTGGACGGGCGCGCTATGTGAATCCGGGGGCGCTCGGCTGCGGCAGGGAGGCAGTGGCGCGCTACTGCGTCCTCACCTGCCGCCGAGGGCAGTTCAGCGTCGAGCGGCACGCCGTGCCCTACGATGACGCGCGCCTCTACCGCGCCTTCGAACAGCGGCGCGTGCCCGACCGGCGTACCATCTATCGCCTCTTTTACGGCGGGCGCTACGAGGCGCCACACGGCGATCCCGGGGCGGGCGGCGGGTGACCGTCGCGCCCGCGGGCCTGCGCGAGGACGTGGTACGCCGGATGGCGGTCGACCATCCGGCGTACCTGCTCGGGCTGTGGGGTCGGCGCGCCAGAGCGCTACCGTGCGACCGGCATGTACAGGTCCAGCGTCAGCTCGCCCTCGGGCGCGTCGACCGGGCCCAGGTGCTCCTCGAGCCACTGGTGGGACCCGTGCTTGTAGGGGCTGTCCTCGCCCCAGGTGACCAGCCTTTTCCAGGTCGGGCCGATCGCGTCCACGCCCACAGACCGCGTGACGGCGTACAGCCCGCCACGGAAGGACCGGGCCTCGGCATCGCCGTCGATCTCGGTCTCCGGCCCAACGCTGATCCAGAACTCGTAGCCATAGTTCGGGCTGCCGGGGCTTGGATCGGGGTTGTTAAAGCCAAAGATCCGGAACGCCTGGCGATCCGCCAGCAGCCCCCTGGGCTGCGCCCAGGCGATCAGCTTTTTCCACGCGTCGTGCTCGGGGGTCGCGCTGTAGGCGTGCACCCGCGCGACGCGCATGGGCGGCAGTTCCACGATCCGTACCTCTAGGTCATCCATCCTGCCTGTCTCCTCTCTGCAGTGGGAGGGACGCATCCCTCCAGGGCCTCTAGTGTACCTATCATAGCACGACATACCTGACATCTACTGTCAGGATGTGGGGGTATGCTGTAGGTGGGGCAGGAGAGGAGGGCCGATGCGCGCGGACCGCTTGCTGTCGATCATGATGCTGCTGCAGAGCCGGGGGCGGATGACCGCCCGGCAGCTCGCCGAGGAGCTCGAGGTCTCGACGCGGACCATCTACCGCGACATCGACGCCCTGAGCGGGGCGGGGATCCCGGTGTACGGCGACCGTGGTCCGGAGGGGGGCTATGCGCTGCTGGACAGTTATCGCACGCACCTCACTGGGCTGACCGCAGACGAGGTCCGGGCGCTGTTCATGCTCACGATCCCCGCTCCGCTGGTCGAGCTAGGCGTCGACGACGACGTGCGCGCGGCGCTGCGCAAGCTTGCCGCTGCGCTGCCCGACGCGCGCCGGGGGGCGGAGGCAGCGGCGCGGCAGCGAATCCACATCGACGCGGTGTGGTGGTCGCAGGGGCAGGAGCCGGTCCCGCACCTGCGCACGCTCCACGAGGCGGTATGGCAGGATCGCGTGGTCGACGTCCGTCTGCGCCAGCCGTTCGGCGCCCCTGCCGTGATCGAGCGACCGGTCGAGCCGTATGGCCTCGTCGCCAAGGCGGGGGTGTGGCACCTGGTGTGCGGCAGGAGCGGGCGGGTGCGCGTCTACCGCGTCTCGAGCCTGGTGGACGTGCGGCTGACCGGCGCCTCGTTCGCGCGCCCGCCCGGCTTTGACCTGGCGGCGTTCTGGCGCGCGTGGTGCGCGGCGGAGGAGCGCCGTCGCGCCGAGTTCCAGGTCACGGTGCGCGTGGCGCCCGAGCTGGTCGCGTGGCTGTCCCACACGTTCGGCGTGGGCGCGGCGGCGGCGCCCGACGGCGAGGGAGGGGTCACGCTCCAGCTCGGCTTCGAGTCGCTGGCGGCGGCGCGGGAGCGCTTGCTCGGGCTGGGGCGTGCGGTCGAGGTGCTCGAACCGGACGCCCTGCGCCTGAGCGTGGTCGACTTTGCGCGGCAGATCGTGGACCTGTACGCGGCGAAAGAGGGGAACCCGGGACGTGGTGCGTGAGGATGGCCCCCCCCCTCTCGCGCCGATGCTCCTGCGTCGGCGCGCCAACCACGGCGCCATGCGTCCCCACGGGGACCGTAGGGACGAGGGCGTGGT
>JAFGIE010000135.1 GCA_016929775.1 Anaerolineae bacterium | reverse complement strand
TCGGAAATGCGCCGCTATGTCCTCTCGACGCGCGCGCACAACACGATCCGCGTGGATGGGCAGGACCAGAACCGCCGCCTGAACTACAATCGCACGGCATTTGACGTCAACGCGCGCGCCGATGCAGCGTGGCGCAGCGCTAAAGCCTACGACGTGGTCGAGGCGACGTACGACGAAGGGTACGGGCCCGAGGCGGCGCGCACGGTCTCGCACACCCGCAAGGTGATCGGACTCAAGCAGAGCCTCGGCGCCCTGGGCCCCTGCCTGCTCGTCATCGACCGGCTATCCCCCAACGATCGGGACCTGCACGACTACCAGGTTCTGTGGCACCTCAACGCGAACCGCGCCGAGGTCGCCGGGCACGCGGTTCGCTCTACCGACGAGGGGGTTGCCAACCTGGCGATCGTGCCCGCCTCGGTCGCCGGTCTGGGAATCGCCCTGATCGCGGGGCAGGCGACCCCCGAGTGGCAGGGCTGGATCGCGGTCAAGCACCACCAGCAGGGCGAGTACGCGCCCACGCCGACCGCATCCTACACCCTACAAGCCAGCGGGCCCGTGCGGGTGGTGACGCTGCTCTGCCCCACGCCGGCGGGCGCAGCGTGCCCCGTGATCGGCGTCGGCGCGGCATCCGACGTCGAAGCGACGGCGATCCGCCTGCTCCTCGCCGACGGGAGCGAGGTCGCGCTCGACGAGGACGATTACCCACTTGCGGGCTAGTCCTGTCCCGCGCTAGGCGCCACCCGTGGTACAGCACAGAGCTCCGAGGTCGGCGTGCGTCCCCGCCCGCTCAAGACCTCGGAGCTCTTGACTGTCCGTCGTCTGTCGTCCGTTCGCCGTCGTCCGCTCTACACTGCTGGCACCCTCCAGTGCTTGCTGTCCTCGACCAAAAAGTCCAGGCCCAGCTCTCGCAGCGCCTCCTCCGACGGGATCGTGGTTCGGGTGTCCCATCCACAGCGCTCCAGGTACTCGCGGTTGAGCGTCTTTAGGTCGACCGTGATCCCCTTCACGTTGCCCTCGGTCAGCGGCGGTTCGCCGATCAGCCGTCCAGGGACGTTGCGGGTCAGCGGGTTGTGTCCCTCGCGCAGGTTGAAGGCGTGGCGCATCGTGCCGATCCGCATGCCCGTCTCGAGCACTTTTGTCTGGTCATAGTCCCACCCGGTAACGGCAGAGAGCTGGCTCGGTACGCTTTCCCAGGGATAGCTCAGGTAGCCAAACATGCACAGTCCCGCGGCGTTGACCACGTGCATCTGGTTGACCAGCTGCCAGTGGTTGTTCGCCGAACCGCTGTACACGTACTTGTCGTGCTCCTCCAGCTCAAACTCGACCGGCGCCAGCAGCTCGCCGCCCTGGGTATGCCGCCCGGGCGTGGCGTCGAGCGTGTAGGTTGAAGCCAGGCCCGGCGTGTAGCGCGGGTCGTGCGCCGGCACCTCTTCGCCGCCCACATGGATCGCGTACTCGGTCCCGATCCGGCCCAGCCGCTCCCAGGCAGCCTTGATCCCATCGGCGAACAGCTCGCCACAGCCTTCGCGAGCCGCGATCTTGTGCGTCATCGCCACGATCGACGGTGCGTTGCCCCACGTCATCTCCAGCCCGTCGGTCTGTTCTACCCCGATCAGGCCCGCCTCGTAGCACTCGACCACGTAGCCGATCGTCGCCCCGACCGAGATCGTGTCCAGGCCATGGTTGTTGCAGATCTCGTTGATCTTGACGATCGATGCCAGGTCGTCGTTCAGCAGGTTCGTGCCAAACATGCACAAGGTCTCGTACTCGGGCTGGTGGCCCACCCCATCGTTCTTTTCGAGCGCATAGGGCCCGCTGTCCTGGCGGACCTTGCCCCCGCACCGGATCGGGCAGTACCAGCAACCGTATGACTTGTAACCGGGCAGCGCGACGTTGGCCTCGCCGCCGATCTTGTCGGAGCGCTCGCGCGGAAAATCGACCAGCCCCGAGCCGCCCCAGTTCTTGACCGGCGAGTCGCCGTTCTGGGCCGAGTCGGACGTGATCGCACAGGTGCCGTACGTGTGAAAGTCGTCGTAGGCCCCGCCGCGCCGTCGCAAGTACTCACGGCGCAGCGCCAGGATGCGGTCCCGATCGGCCATCGGCACGTCCGCATCTCCCTTGACCACCACCGCTTTCAGCTTCTTCGAGCCCATCACCGCGCCAAGGCCCGAACGCCCGGCGGCGCGCTCTTTGTCGTTCATGATGCACGCCATCAACGACATCTTTTCGCCCGCCGTGCCGATCGAGATAACCTCGACGTCATCGCCGTGGCGCGCCTTGAGCAGATCCTCCAGGTCGCTGACATTCATGCCCCACAGGTCGCTCGCGTCGCGCAGTTCTCCCTTGCCTCCCTCAATGTAGAGGTAGACCGGGCTCGCGGCGATCCCGTAAAAGAGCGCACCGTCGACGCCGGCGAATTTCATGTGCGGGCCGAAAAAGCCGCCGCAGTTGGCGTCGCCCCAGCCGCCTGTGTTGGGCGACTTGCCCACCACGACGAAACGAGAGCCGATGATCGCCGGCGTGCCGGTCAGTGGCCCGGTCAACACGCCCAGGATGTTGTCTGGCCCCAGCGGGTCGGCGCCCGCCGGCATGCGCTCGTAGAGCAGCCGGGCGCCGATCCCGTAGCCACCGATGTAGTCCCGGCAGAGCTGCTCGTCCAGCGCTTCCTCTTGCACCGTGCCCTTGGTCAGGTCGACGTTCAGGATCTTGCCCATGTACCCACGCGCCATCATGTCGCTGCTCCTTTCCTCGGTGCCGATCGCGTCCGATCGCAAGGCGGTCCGCGTTCACGTGCGCCGCGAAACCAGAGGGGGCTGTTGAGCCTCCCCAACTGGCAGGCTCACGCCTATCATAGCACAGCGATACCGGTTTGTCCAGGCCCCGCCGATCCTGCGCCTAGCCGCCCATGACGATCGGCACCACGTACACCTGGTCGCCGTCGCGCAGCGGAGTCTCTGCATGCTGCAGGTAGCGTACGTGCACGTCGTTGACGTACACGTTCACCCGGGGGCGGAGGGCGCCGTCGTCGCCGTACAGCGCCGGCGCGAGGACAGGGAATGCCGAAACCAGGCGCACCAAGGCTTGCGAGACCGTGTTGGCCTCGACCAAGACCGTGGTCGCACCGCCGGTCTTGGCGCGCAGCGCGCCGGGGACCCTGATCTCGACCTGCATGGCTCTCCCTCCTCGCGCATAGCATAGCACGTCTGCACACGAGGGGCAAGTACACGCAACGTCCCCCACGACAGGTCACGGGATCTGCGACCACGCCGGAACGTGGGGACGAGAGGAAGTAAAGCGGGGAAGCGGCGAGCGCTATCCGCCAGAGTCTAGGCGACTCAGATTACGCGGCAGCCCTGTAGACCCGACCCTGACCCCCTACTCAGGAATCAGGTCGGTCGACAGCGTGCGATCGAGCACGTTCAGCGCATCGCACCATCCACCAGGTCGCATGCCTGGCGGACCAGGAGCGCAGCCGTTGCGTCCCGGACCTTGCGCCGGGTTACGCGACCCTGCAGCTCGACTTCTGGCGGAATGGCGCCTCGCTCGGCGGAGATGAGCGTCGCCGTGGGATCGTCCTGCGTGAGCACCGCCCCGCAGCGGTGGGCTGCTCTACCGCAGCCTGGAGCGGATCGCCCCCAGGCCCGCCGCGCCGACGCCCAGCACCGAGCTGATGATGAACTGGATGACAAAGATGATCACCCATCCGATGGCAGCGGTGATGACCGCCTTGCCTGTGTCAAAGTCGAGCGCCTCACGGATCGCGATCACGGCGGCGATCAAGGAGAGCACCAGGCCCGCCACGCTGAACACCCATCCTATGCACGGGATGAAACCCAACAAGCCGAGGAGCTGCGGGGTGTGGGCATAGCCCAATACGCGCAGCATCTCGCCCGCGTCCGCAGTGCCGCCGAAAAAGTTGGTCCCGACCCAAAGGGTGACATACGCCCAGATGTAGTAGCTGACCACGCCGGCGATCACGGAAACAAGGGCGCTCAGGAAGGCCCTGCCCACGTTTCCACCGATGATCCCGCCGATCAGTGCGCCGATGCCGCTCGCGATCGCAGCGGCGATCACGATCATCAGCGCCTCCTGGTTCAAGGTGGTGTCGTGCTCGACCTCCTCGTACAGGCTCGCGTCGAGCATCACCGCGCGCTTCATCCGACCGAACATCTCTTCCATGTGTGCTCTCCCTCTGTTGTGACGTGGCACCAGAACCGGCGGACCCGATCGGCACATCCCCCGAGGCCCACGCCGCAGTCTGCGCACCCGCGAGGGCTCAGCGGGGTAGGCCGTACCGGGATGCGGCATGCACCATGGATAACACACCGTGGGCGCGTGAGTTTCGGTGCGGTAGCGATCCCCGGCGTCCGCCGTGCCTCCTCGGTCGACTAACGTTGGGGCTGACGATCGCCACGCCTACTCGCCGGCGGCGATCGTCAGCAGGCGCCCATCGCTCCGCCCAAAGACCTCCGGGAAGTACATCTCGCTCGCCACGGTCGGGATCACGCGGTACTCGCCCGGCAGGGTCGCCCGGAAGGTGTAGGTGTATTCGTAGGTCCCCTTGGGCAAATAGTCGGCAAAGAGCACCACTTTTTCGTCGCGCATCTCGGTGCGGCTGTACCAGTGCCACCACCACCAGTAGTAGTCGCGCCACATCGGGTTCTGCGCCTGGCGCTGGAGCCGCGGGTCCTGCTCCAGCAGGCTCGTAGTCGCCAGACCGGTGTCGATCGCCTCGCCGCCGGCGGGCAGCGGATCCTCGACCACCACATAGTACAGATCGCTGGGCGCCACGATCGTCAGCACAACCCGCACCGTGTCGCCGACCGCGACCTCCTGTAGCTCGGGGCAGGGCGCGCCCTCTTGTGGCACACACGCCGCGTCGGTGTACTGCCGGTAGACGGCGATCCCGCGGTTCACCGCCTCGATCTCTTCGACGGGCAGGTAGACGCGCAGGTGCGCCGTGTAGTAGAGGCGTCCCTCGCCCTCGCCCCGCCCGACGTTGAGCACGTTCCCCTGGTCGCGCAGCAGATCGGCGATCGCCACCCGCAGCCGGATGCTCTCGTCCACGTTGTCGGCGTCGACCCGCCCGGCAGCCAGTTCTTCTCCGTTCAGAGCGACGGCATACTCATAGTTGCCGCCCAGCTCGCCCGTCACGACCATCCAGTCGGTAAAGGCGATCAGCGCCCATGCCGTCTCTTGCGTCGTCTCCCAGATCCCGCCCTTGCGTGCCACCATCAGCCAGCGCACCACGTTCGGGATCAGGTCATTGTCTGGGTCGAGCCGCGTCAGCGCATCGAGGACGATGCCGGTGGAGCGCGTGTCGGTGTTCATCGCCCACCAGTCGTGGACTTGCTCCTCCCAGTGCGCACCGGTTGCGCTCAGGATCGCGGCGTTGTTGAGATCGGAGAGCAGGACCCCGATCCGGCTGTCGCCGCGCTCGACCAGGTCGAGAGTCAGGGCGAGCAGCGCGCACCCATAGTGCGAGAGCTTGTCCCGGTTGTCGTACAGGTCGCCCGTGTACTCGCTGGCGCGCCCGGTCGCGCCCGCTTCAGCGAGCGC